>JAIXZK010000254.1 GCA_027489695.1 Sphingomonadales bacterium | reverse complement strand
CGTTGCGGCGGGCGGCGGCGCATAGCCGGTACGGACGACGACGGACGCGGCTTCGGCGGGCGCGGTCGCCACGGCATATTGCACCGGCGGCGGCGCCGCGGGGGCGACGAAGCTGGCAAGCTGCACCGGCGAGCGCAGGAACTGTGTTGCCGATGGTGCCGCCATCTTGAAGACATTGTCGTTCCAGCGCTGCATTTCGGGCAGCCGGGCGCGGGTGCGCAGCTCGGCCTGCAGGCTGAGCACCTGGCGGGTCTGGCTGCCGAGATCGGCACGCAGCTGGCGCACCGCGGCGCGTTCGCCGGCGACGTGCAGATTGACGGTATAGCTGGCAATGGCAGTGCCCAGCGTGGCGAACAGCATCAGGGCGGCGCCGGCGTAGGTCGTCATGCGGCAACACTCCAGGCAGGGGCGGCGGTGCGCACGGCGCTGCGCAGCGTGGCGGAGCGGGCGCGCGGGTTGGCGGCAATTTCTGCGGCGGACGGGCGGATGGCGCGCGCCGGGCGAGCAAAGGACGGCGGCCGCGGCGCCGCCATGGCCGGCGCGTGGCGCGATCCGGCCGGGGCGCCGCCGGAACGATCGCGCAGGAAGGTCTTGACCTGGCGGTCTTCGGCGGAATGGAAGCTGACCACCGCCAGCCGGCCGCCGGGGGCGAGCAGCCGCTCGGCGGCAGCGAGCCCGGCTTCGAGCTGGCCAAGTTCGTCGTTCACATGGATGCGCAGCGCCTGGAAGGTGCGGGTCGCGGCATCCTTGCCACCCGGCTGCGCCCCGAGCACCGACCGCACCAGCCGCGCCAGTTCGGAGGTGCGGGTCAGCGGCCGGTCGGCGACGATCGCGCGGGCGATGCGACGCGAGCCGGGCTCGTCCCCCAGCCGCCACAGCACATCGGCGATCTCGGCCTCGCTGGCAGCGTTGATGAAGTCGGCGGCGCTCATCCCGGCCGAGGCCATGCGCATGTCGAGCGGGCCATCGGCCTGGAAGCTGAAGCCGCGTGCCGCCTCGTCGAGTTGCCAGGACGAGACGCCGATATCGAAGGCGATGGCATCGGCCGCGGTGACGCCGTGATCGGCGAGGCCGGCTTCGAGTTCGGCGAACGGGCGCTCGATCAGGGTGACGCGCGGATCGGCGGCAAGATCGGCGTTGCGCTGATGGGCGACGGGATCGCGATCGAAGGCCAGCGCGCGCGTCACGCCGGCGGCGAGCATGGCGCGGGTATAGCCGCCGGCGCCGAGCGTCGCATCGACATAGACATCGCCCTGGCGCGGTTCGAGCGCCGCCAGCACTTCGGCGAGCAGGACGGGGATATGGCCGGTTGCCGGGGTCATGCCAGCGCTTCCACCGGCGGCAGGCCGCGGGCTTCCATCTCGCGGCGCAGGATGCGGATCATCCGCGGCTCCAGCCCGGCCTGTTCGAGGTAGCGATAGGGGTTCCACAGCTGGAACCAATTGCCGCCGGCGACGAACCAGACATGGTTCTGGATGTCGCCAAGCTCCTTCAGCCCGGCGGAGAGCACGATGCGGCCGGCGTCGTCGATGGTGAAGGGCTTGGCCGAACCGAACAGGAAGGTGGCGCGCATCGCGCCTTCGGGGGTGTCGTCATCCTGGTCGGCGCGGTCGAGCCGGGCCTGCAGCCGCTGGGCATGGCTGGTGTCGTAACCGATCAGGCAGTCGGCGCCGGTGGCCGGGCCGATGAACAGATTCTTGGTGCCGGTGCGGGCGACGATGACATCGCGGAACTCAGCCGGGATCGACAGGCGGTTCTTGCCGTCGATCGCGTTCAACGCGTGGCCATGGAAGAATTCTTGGTTCACCGACGCCCCAGCAACCAGGGCGGTGGCCACCGGTCCGGCGGCGCGGGCCCCGATCTGGCCCAAACCCCCTGCCCGGCGACGCGACTAGAATCCCGCCCTCGATGTGGACAGGTCTATCATGACACTTCGTGGTACTCAATGGACAATCATGGTCCAGAGCGGTCGGAGATGGGCGTTCTCCATGGGAAATTGTGGCCTATTCCAGTTTTGTACTACTCCTGTTCCAAAATGTTCCTGCTGTGGATAAGTCTGTGTGTCAGCGGCGATGGGGTGGGGACAAGGATCGCCGGCAGCGCGGCGATCGGCGATGGCGCGGCGCCGCCGGCCTCAGGTTCGCGACGGCCGCGGCGTCGCTGGCGGCGGCGCGGCCGGACGAAAGCCGGTCGGGCCGGCACCGGGGGCAACCCCCAGCACGGCGAGCGGTTCGCCCTGGGCGCCGAGCGGTGCGAGCGATTGCGCCGGCTTCACTCCGGCGGCGGCGATGAGCACCATCAGGAAGATCGCGGCGAGACCGGTCAGGCCCCAGCGGATCCGCTGCGCCGCGGCGCGGTGCAGCAGCGAGGCGTGCCGGATCGGCAGGCCGCCGCCTTCCTCTGATGCTGTTCGCCGTTGCAGCGGCATGGACCCTCGCTTGTGTCTCCGCCGCCAGCTGGTGCCGGCACCGCCCTCCGGCGCGCGTTCCGAGAAAGCGGGACGAACCGGAAAAGCGAACGGAGCGTTTGCGTTATGGCAACGTTATAGGCGGCCGGAGACAATGTGTCGAGAGATGGGCGGCAGGCGACGGCAGGCGCCCGGCGGCGCCAGACTCGATTGCAGCAAGTCTGTGCCGTCCCGCTC
Source organism: Sphingomonadales bacterium (assembly GCA_027489695.1). Lineage (GTDB taxonomy): Bacteria > Pseudomonadota > Alphaproteobacteria > Sphingomonadales > Sphingomonadaceae > Sandarakinorhabdus. Next base: position 8,083 of record JAIXZK010000254.1, on the reverse strand, counting down.
CCCCGCCCGGCCACCCAAGTCATTGTACGCTATGGGTGGTTGGGCGGGGGAGCGGGACGGCACGGACTCCACGCAACTGCAATCGACTCTAGCGGATCGGCGGCAATCCGCGCGCTGCCAGCCACTCCGGATTCCAGATCGTCGACAGGTAGCGCAGCCCGGAATCGCACAGGATCGTGACCACCGTGCTGCCCGGGCCGAGGTCGCGCGCCAGCCGCACCGCGCCGGCGACATTGATCCCCGACGACAGGCCGAGGCACAGCCCCTCCTCGTCGTTCAGCCGCCGCACCCATTCCAGCCCCTCGACATCGCCGACGCGATATTGCGCATCGACGGCGAGGCCCTCCAGATTGGCGGTGATGCGGCTCTGGCCGATGCCTTCCGAAACGCTCGATCCCTCGCCGCGCAACTCGCCGCAGGCGAACCAATTGTAGAGCGCCGCGCCATGCGGATCGGTCAGCGCGATCTTCACGTCCGGCTTTTCGGCGCGCAGGCCGAGCGCCACGCCGGCCAGCGTGCCACCGGTGCCGACCGCACAGGTGAAGCCGTCGATGGCGCCACCGGTCTGCGCCAGGATCTCGGGCGCCGTCGTGCGGATATGCGCCAGCCGGTTGGCGACATTGTCGAACTGGTTGGCCCAGACGGCACCCGGCGTGTCTTCCGCCAGCCGCCGCGACGTGTGCACATAATGGCACGGGTTCGAATAGGCGCAGGCCGGCACCAGCACCAGTTCGGCGCCGAGCGCGCGCAGCGTGTCCTGCTTCTCGCGGCTCTGCGTGTCGGGCATGACGATGATGGTGCGCAGGCCCAGCGCCGCGCCAACCACCGTCAGGCCGATGCCGGTATTGCCGGCGGTGCCTTCGACGATGATGCCGCCCGGCGCCAGGCCGCCGCGCGCCCGTGCATCCTCGATGATGCCCAAAGCGGCGCGATCCTTGACGCTGCCGCCCGGGTTGAGGAATTCGGCCTTGCCGAGAATGGTGGCGCCGGCGGCCTCGCTCGGCCCGCGCAGGTGCAGCAGCGGGGTGTTGCCGATCAGGGCGATGATGTCGGATGCCACAGCCATGGTGGCGGGCTTAGCCCTGGCATCCGGCCCCGGCAAGACAGCAGCATTTGGTCGCGGCCAATGTCGGCTTGGGGCAGCATCGCGCCACGGCGTCGATTCCGCCGCCGGCGATTATCGGCTAGAACCCCGCCCGTGCCCGCTTTCCGACGCCCCGCGCTGTTCACCGCCCGAACCGGGCTCGCGTTGCTGCTGCTCGCCGGTTGCGACGGCGACACCTCAGGATCGCGCGACATCCGCATCGCCGTGATCGACGATCCCGCCGCCGCCGCCCGGCTGGAAGCGCTCGCCACCCGCCCGACCCTCGTCGGCCGCGACGCCGATGGGCGGATCGTCGCCGGCCTCGCCACCAGCTGGCGCTTCGTCGACGATGGCCGCGGCCTGATCCTGCGCCTGCGCCCGGTGAAATGGCCAACGGGCCGCGCGCTCGAATCGCGCGATGTCGTCGCCGCCTTCCGCGCTGCCGCCACCCGGCGCGAGCCGGCACTGCTGGCCAGCGGCATTACCGCCGGCAACGCCCGGCGCGGCCAGGCCGGCGTGCTGGCGCCAATCTCCCGCGTCGTCGAGCTTCGGCTCGACCGGCCATCGCCGCAGCTGCTCGACTGGCTCGCCGAACCGGGCCTGGCGGTGATGCCGCGGCGCGGCCAGGGACCCGGCAACGACGGGCTGGGCGCCTATCGCGGCAGCGGCCCGGCAGCGACGCGCCGCCTGCAACGTGCCGACGAGGACCCCGATCCGGCGGCGCGCGCCGCGACGATCACCATCGCGACCCTGCCGGGCAGCGCAGCCATCGCCGCCTTCCGGCGCGGCGATGTCGATATCGTTGTCGGCAACGGCATCGCCGGCCTTGGCGAGGCGCGATCGGCGGCGCCGCCGCGTGCTCTGCGCATCGATGCGCTCTGGGGGCTCTACGGCTTCCGCTTCGGCACCGGCGGCGCCATGGCCGATCCCCGCGTTCGCCAGGCGCTGCTGCTGCTCGCCGACCGCGCCGCCGCCGCCGGGCAGCTGACCCTGGCCGGCGTGGTGCCGACCGTCGGCCTGCTGCCGCCCGGCGTCGGCCCCGGCAATGCCCCGGCGAGCGGCGATGCGGCCGCCCTGCTGGCCAGCGCCGGCTTCGGGCCGAAGCAACCGCTGCGCCTGCGCGTGCGGCTGCCGGCCGGTGTCGAACCGCGCCGCATCGCCGAAGCCGCCACCGCCGGCTGGGCCGCCGCCGGCATCGAGGTCACGCTGCTGCCCGCCACAGCCGCCCGGCCCGGCGCCGCCGCCGACCTGGTGCTGGAAAGCGTCGCCACGCCGGCACCCGACCCCATCGCCCTGCTCGGCCTCTGGCGCTGCCGCACCGGCGGCTATTGCAACCGCGCCGCCGACGCGCTGCTCGCCACCGCCGCCGCCAAGCCCGGCGACGCCGCCGCCATCACCGCCGCCGAAGCCGCCTACCGCGCCGATCCGCCGTTCCTGCCGCTGTTCGGCGCGCTGCGCTGGGCGCTGGTCGCACCCGGCGTCGAAGGCTGGATCGGCAACCGCGCCGGGGTTCACCCGCCGGGGCGGCTTTCCCGCGCGAGGTGAATAATGAAAGAAGGTGCCTCCGGCGGCTGGGGCCTTAGGCCCCAGACCCCATTTTGTTTATTCGCATTGCCGACGACCGCTCGTGAGGGGGTCAGGAATCGAAATGGGGTCTGGGGCCCAAGGCCCCAGCCGCCGGAGGCTCCCTTCCTTTACTTCCCGCCCGCCATATAGACCAGCGGCGCCGCCGGCACTTCCAGCGCCGCGACGATCGCCCCCATCCCCGCCTGTTGCAGGAGCACCGCGCCGCTGCGGCCGGCGGCGGGGCGTGGCAGCGCGAGGCGCAGCGTGCCGCCCGACCAGCGGGCGAGGCGGCGGACGCTGCGCACGAGGTTGCGGTGGACCGCGGGTTCGGCGTTGCTGCGTTCGCCCACCGCCACCCGGCTGTATTCGACCAGCCAGATATCCATCGGCGCCAATGGCGGCCGGCCGCTGACTTCGACGGCATTGTCGCGCAGCGCCAGCCGCGGCCGGGCTTCGAGCGGCGTCGCGTGGCGCAGCGCGACGGCGACCTGGGCGGCGTCATTGCCGGCCAGCACCAGCCGACCATTGAAGATCATTTGCGGGGTCGCGATCTCGCCGACGCCGGTGGCGGCGACATAATCGGCCTGGCGCTGCATGAATTCGGCGCGGGCGCCGGCGGCGCTCCAGTCGGCGGGCGCCCGGAAGGAAACCGGCCAGGACAGGGCGAGCATGTCGGCGCGCTCGGCGATGGCATCGAGGTTGGTGCGGGCGGCCGGGCACGCCGGGCAGTCGCGGCTCTGGAACAGCTCGACGACCTGTAGCGGCAGTGCCGCCGCGGGACCGGGCCAGGCCGTCATGAGGCCGGCAAGCAGCGCCAGCGTGCGGGCGAGGACGGGGGCGGAGGAGCGGCGGGAAGCGGACATGCCCCGCACAACGGCCGCCCGGATCGTCGCTTGAGGGCCGTTTTCTGCCGTTTCCGGCAAGGCAAGCGGCAACCGCTTGCCGGCTAAAAAGCTTTGCTATCTGGCCGTTACAGCGGGGGATGGACGATGTTGGAGGCGATCATGTCACGCGCCACTGCCCCGATGCCCGCCCTGCCCCGTTGCGGCGAAAGCGCCGCAGCGCCGGCGGCTGGACTGGCGCTGCTCGGCTGGTCGGCGATGGTCCTGGGCGGCGCCGGTCTCTGGGCGCTGGGTTTCACCCTGATCACCTGACGAAGGCTGGCGATAGCCGGGTTCAGTAGGAGCCGCGGGCGCCGAGCACGGCCGGCACCGTCATCGCGACGATGCGCAGATCGAACCAGATCGACTTGTTGCGCACATAGAAGCGATCGAGGGCGACGCGACGGTTGTAGCTGGTGTCGTTGCGGCCGCTGACCTGCCACATGCCGGTCAGGCCGGGCTTGACCGCGCAATAATCGACATAGCTGCGGCGATAGCGCTCGATTTCGGCCGGAACGATCGGCCGCGGCCCGACGACCGCCATTTCACCGCGCAGGATGTTGATGAGCTGGGGGAATTCATCGATGCTGAACTTGCGGACGATGGCGCCGAAGCGGGTGATGCGCGGATCGTCGCGCAGCTTGAAATCGGCATCCCATTCGGCCTTGGCCTGCGGATGCTGGGCGAGATGATGGGCCAGCACGGCGTCGGCATCCTCGCACATGGTGCGGAACTTCAGGCAGTTGAAGGCAACGCCGCCCTTGCCGATGCGACGCTGCACGAAGAACAGCCGGCCGGGGCTGTCGATCTGCAGCAGCACCGCGACGACAAGCAGCGCCGGCAGCGCGACGATCAGCAGCGACAGCGCGAAAAGGACATCGAACAGCCGCGTCCCGCGCTGGGCCAGGGTCGGCTGCTGGCGCGGCGACCGGCGCGAGACGGCACTATGGATCGAGACCACCCGCGCCGAAGACGCGCCGAATTCGGGACGACGGAAGACCTCGGCCGTCGCGCCATCGGCAGGGTCGTCAGCCCAGGCCGGCTCCGCTCCAGCTCCAAAGGTCATACCACGCGCCCCGATCAAAATTGCCGCCAATTGGCCAGCGATAGACCGGCCTCTATCGGCTGTTTGTGAAAGCCTGTTTACAATGACCAAAGATTTTGCGGCGCAACATCACAATCGGTGCCACAATTTCGACGGCTTTAATTCCTATTTTTCCAGTAGGAATTGCAATTCCCGATTTGCTTCATTCGAGTATTAGGCAAGCAGAATCGCGGTTTTAACAAGGCACGCCAAATTGACGCTGCACGATGCGAGCAATAATCTGTGAGTGCGACGGCATGCGTCACAAAATTGGTTAATGCGTCTGTGACGCGATTGTCAGAAGATGCGGTCGCCGATGCGGACGGTGTCGCCAGGTCGCACCGGCGTCGCGGCATCGAGCTTGTAGGCAACTTCCGCCGGCGCGCCGGCATGGCGGATGAATACGCGGCGGCGATCGGCGCGATAGGTGAAGCCACCGGCCTTGGCGACCAGCGCAAAGACACTGAGATCGCTGGCGAACGGAAATTCTCCCGGCCGCGTCACCTCGCCGAGCACAAAGACCGGACGGAAGCCGATGACCTGCACGGTGACCTTGGGATCGCGCAGCGCCTGCGCCGCCAGCCGCGTCTGGATCTCGAGGCCAAGCTCGTCGGCGCCGCGATCGGCGGCCTTGACCGCGCCGATCAGCGGGAAGGCGATGCGGCCTTCCCCGTCGAGAGTGAATTCGCCGGTGAGCGCGGCCTCGCCAAATGTTTCGACGCGGATGCGATCGCCGGGGCCGAGCCGATAGGCGGTCGTCGCCGGCGGCGGGGTTGTCGACACGGGCGCCGCGGCGCAGGCCGCCAGCGCGAGGATCAGCAGGGTGAGGAGCGTGCGCATGGGCGCCCCCATGCCATCGCGGCGGCGCCGTTCCAAGCCCGACACCGCCTGTGTCCGGAAAATGTCATGAAAGCCTGCCAACGGCAGAGGGTGTTGCGACCGCCCATTCTTCTGCTCGTCCTCGGCGCACTGGCCGCGACCCCGCTTGCCGCCGCGCCGGTGCCGGCCGCCGCGCCGGGACTTGAAACCCGCGAGCAGGCGCTCGCCTGTCTCGCCGCCGCCATTGCCCATGAAGCCGGCCACGAGCCCGAGGCTGGCCAGCAGGCGGTGGCGGAGGTGGTGCTCAACCGCCAGCGCCACCGCGCCTATCCGCGGACGGTGTGCGGGGTCGTCAATGCCGGCGCGGAACGGAAGACCGGCTGCCAGTTCAGCTTCACCTGCGACGGGTCGCTGGCGCGTGCCCTGCCGCCGCAATTGCTGGCGAACGCGCGCCGGATCGCCGAAGCCGTGCTGGACGGCACCGTGCCGCCGCGCATGGCCGGCGCCACCCATTATCATGCCGATTATGTGCAGCCCTGGTGGGCGCCCAGCCTAGTCCGCCTCGGCAGCATCGGCCGGCACATCTTCTATCGCCTGCCGGGCGCCGAGCCCGGCGGCGCGATCGCGCCGGCGTCACCGTCAACGCCCACGTCAGCGTCAGCCCCGGCGCTGGCGACGGCCGCGCCGCCGTTCGCCCCTTGGGGCCTGCTGCCACCCCCGCCCGCGGCGCGCTGACGGCGCCCGGCTGCGCTTCTCACTCATAGGCCCGGATCACATAGGGTCGTAGCTCGGTGCCGGTCAGTTCGACGATCACCGTCCGCTCCGCCCGCGCGCCGCCCGGCAGCAGCGCGATGACATGGATGCCGAGCGGCCGCCCGACCACCTGCGCCGCATCGACGAAGCCGAGCGCCGTCTGCTGGCCGGCCAGTTCCCGCGCCCGGGCGATGGCCAGCGGGCCGCCCTCGCCTTCGCCATACATCACCCCCAGTGCCTGGGGCTGGGCGAAGCGCAGCTCGAAGACGCCGCCGGCGAAATGCACGGTCACGAACGGCGCCAGCTGCGCCACCATGCGCGGGGTGAAGCCGCGGATGCGCGCCAGCTCGCCGACAGACGACACCGGCCCGTTGCGGATGCTCTGGCCGCGCTGCCGGTACCAGGGCGCCTCGGCACCGTTCAGCCGCGGCTCGTCGTCATCGTCGAGCCAGTCGAGATAGGAATCGCGGGCGATGCGCAGCGGCTCGCCGGCAAGGCCGATGGCCTCCAGCATCTTCGTTACCTGCGCCTCCTCGATGATGTTGAGCGGCACCTTGCCACGTTCGTCGTCGATGCGGATGAGCAGCCGCGCCGCCTCGAAGCGCGCCTCGCGGACGCGGCCGTCCATCGTCCAGCGGGTGGTATCGTTGCTGTCGAGCAGATGGTGGATGGCGAGCGCCACGCCGGCGTCGACGGCGGCGGCGGCGCGCGCCGAATCGATCTCGGCCTCGCCGCTGACGATGGCGGCGCGCATGCCGGTGACCTGGCCGAGCGCCAGCAGCGCGAAGACGAGGATCGCCGCCACCGCGGCGACCAGGGCATAGCCGGCTTCGGACCGCCGCCGGGTCATCGCGGCGCTGGCAGGGCGCCGGTCACGGGATGCGCCCCTGGGTGCGGAACGGCTCCAGCGTCTTCAGCTTGGCGCGCAGTTCCTCGGTCACCGCGCGGCCATCGTCGACGGTGCGCAGCACGGTCGGCTTCAGCAGGATGATCAGTTCGGTGCGGTTGGTGTTGTTGTTGTCGCGACCGAACAGGAAGCCGCCGAGCACCGGAATGCGCGACAGGATCGGCACGCCGGCCTTGGTGACGGTTTTCGAATCGGTGAACAGGCCGCCGATGGCGAGCACCTGGCCGTCCTGCGCGGCGATGGTCGAGGCAACACGGCGGGTGGTGAAGGTGGGCGAATCGATGCCGCTTGGCTGGGTGTCGCTGATGCCGCTGACTTCCTGGCTGATGTCGATCAGCACCAGCCCGCCGGCGTTGACGCGCGGCGTGATGCGCAGGATGACGCCGGTATCGCGATAGGTCACCGAATTGACGATCGGCGAATCGGGATTGACGACGCCGACAGCGCTCTGCGTCAGGATCGGCACCTGGTTGCCGACCTGCAGCGCCGCGGTCTGGTTGTTGAGCACCAGCAGCTTGGGCGCCGAGACGACCTTGACGTTGGTGCGGGTCTCGAGCGCGTTCAGCGTCGCATTGATGTTGTTGCTGCCATAGAAGAACGAGAATCCGGGCACCAGCCGGCTCGGGTTCAGCGACGTCGTCTCGCTCAGCGCGAAATTGGCATCGCCAGCCTGGAAGTTCCACTGCACCCCGAAGCGCAGCGCGTCGGTCAGCGTCACTTCCGTGATCGCGGCTTCGATCAGCACCTGCGCCGGCGGCACGTCGAGCTTGCGCAGCGCATCCTCGACAACGGCATAATCGCGCGGGGAGCCATAGACGATGACGGCATTGTTGACCTCGTCGGCGTTGATCCGCACGGCAAGACCGGCCGGGCCGCCGCCGCCATTGCCGGTCGGTGCGCCGGCGGCTTGATTGGTCGCGGCGCCGCGCGCGGCCGGCGGCGGCACCGCGTCGCCATTCTGCTGGTTGGCGAAGGGATCGGCGGGCGCG
>JAIXZK010000117.1 GCA_027489695.1 Sphingomonadales bacterium | reverse complement strand
CCGTGCTGATCGAGCCGGCGCCAGTGATGTTGCCGTTCAAGGTGAACACGCCCGTGCCCTGATCGACGATGCCATTGCCCAGCGTCTGGATGCCGTTGGCGAGCACCAGGCCCGAGACACCGGCCGCCAGCGTCGAGCCGCTGGCGATGGCGATGTCACCGATGCCGGCGGCGGTGTTGGTGCCGACGGTGACGGTGCCGGCGCCGATGCCGAGGTTCACGAAGCCGTTGTTGCCGTTCAGCACCAGATTGCCGGTGTTGATCGTGCTGATCGAGCCGGCGCCATTGATGTTGCCGTTGAGCGTGAAGATGCCCGTGCCCTGATCGATGATGCCGTTGCCCAGAGTCTGGATGCCGTTGGCGAGCACCAGGCCCGAAACACCGGCGGCGAGCGTCGTGTTGCTGGCCATCGCGATGTCACCGATGCCGGCGGCCGTGTTGGTGCCGACCGTCACCCGGCCATTGTTGATGCCGAGGTTCACGAAGCTGTTGTTGCCATTCAGCACCAGATTGCCGCTGTTGATGGCGCTGATCGAACCCGGGCCGGCGATGTTGCCGTTGAGCGTGAACACGCCCGTGCCCTGATCGACGATGCCATTGCCCAGCGTCTGGATGCCATTGGCGAGCACCAGACCCGAGACACCGGCGGCCAGCGTCGTGTTGTTCGACATCGCGATGTCGCCAAGGCCAGCAGCCGTGTTGGTGCCGACCGTCACCCGACCATTGTTGATGCCCAGGTTCACGAAGCTGTTGTTGCCGTTCAGCACCAGATTGCCGCTGCCGACCGCGCTGATCGAGCCGGCGCCGCTGATGGTGCCGTTCAGCGTGAACACGCCCGAACCCTGATCGACAATGCCGTTGCCGAGCGTGACGATGTTGTTCGCCACGGCCAGACCGGAAACGCCGGCCGCCAGAGTCGTGTTGGTCGCCATCGTCAGCGTGTTGGTGCCGAGCGCCGTGTTGGTGCCGACGGTGATCGTGCCGACATTGAGCGCCGTGCCACCGGTGTAGGTGTTGGCGCCGTTGAGCACGAGGTTGCCGCCGTCGATCTTGGTCAGCGAACCCGCGCCGCTGATCACACCGTTCAGCGTGAACACGCCGGTGCCGCTTTCGACGATCAGATTGCTGCCGGTGTCGAGGGTGATGGCATTGGCGAGCGTCAGACCGGACGTGCCGGCAGCGAGCGTCGTCGCCAGGCCGGCCGCCGGCGCCGGCAGAACCGTCGGCGCGAACACCCGCAGCGCGCCAGTGCCCAGCGCCGTGCTGGTACCGACCGTGATCCGGCCGTCGCGGAGCTGCGAGACGCCCACGTAGCTGTTGTCGCCATTGAGGACGAGCGTCTGGGCGCCGGCCTTGATGACAAAGCCGATGCCGCTGATCGTGCCGTTCAGCACCAGGTTGCTGGTGCCGCCCAGCCAGCTGCCGCCGCCGAGATCGAAGTTGTTGGCAAGCGTGCGGGTGGCACCGCTTATGTTGTAGACGCCGGTTGCGCCGCTCATCGAGACCGTGCCGGTGCCGAGCGCGGTGTCGCTGCCGACATAGACGACGCTGCGGCTGGCCAGCGCGGTACCGCCGGCGTAGCTGTTGGCGCCGTTCAGGGTCAGCGTGCCGAAGTTGGTGACGTTGAGGCCGCCATCACCGCTGACCGGGCCATTGAGCGTCAGCGACGCGCCATTGGTGACAATCGAGCTGTCATTGTTGAAGGTCAGCGAGCTGCCCTGCAGGTTGATCGTCGTGCCACCGACGCCCAGGACGACGGCATTGGCCAACGTGATCGCGGCATTGGCGCCGGTCACCGTACCCGCGGTCAGCGTCGTGCCGTTGGTGGTGGTGAGCGTGCCGGTGCCGATGCTGTTGTTGTTGGTGACGGTCAGCGTGCCCTGGTTGAGGTTGGTGCCGCCGGCGTAGCTGTTGCTGCCCGACAGGATCAGATTGCCGCTATTGACCTTGGTGATCGAGCCGATGCCGCTGATGCCGCCCGACAGCTCGAAGCTGCCAGTGCCGCCAACGACGACGGTCAGACCGCCGTTCAGGACCACGGTGTTGGCAACGTTCAGACCCGAAACGCCCGCCACCAGCGTGGTGTCATCGGCGGCGGTCAGCGTGCCGGTGCCCAGCGCGGTGCTGGTGCCGACCTGGATGGTGCCGGCATCGAGTGCCGTGCCGCCCTGATAGCTGTTGTTACCGTTGAGGATCAGCGTGCCGGTATTGACCTTGGCGATCGAGCCCGGGCCGGAGATCACGCCATTGAGCGTGAACACACCGGTGCCGCTATCGATGGTGCCGACGCCCGCCGTCGTGATGTTGTTTGCCACCACCAGACCGGAAACGCCGGCCGCCAGCGTGGTGCCGCCGGCCATCGCCAGCGTGTTGGTGCCGAGCGCGGTGTTGTTGCGGACCGTGATGGTCCCGGCGTTGAGCGCCGTACCACCGGTGTAGGTGTTGGCATTGTTCAGCACCAGGTTGCCGCTGTCGATCTTGGTCAGCGATCCAGGACCGCTGATCACGCCGTTGAGGGTGAACACGCCGTCGCCGCTTTCGACGTTCAGGTTGGTCGTGTTGCTCAGCAGGCGCACCGCGGTGCTGACCTCCAGGCCGGACACACCCGCCGTAAGTGTGGTCGGGATACCGTTGTCGAGCACGTCCAGGAAGATCGTGCCCAAAGCGCTGTTGGTACCGACTACGATACGACCGGCGGCGAGAGTGGTAACCAGATGCGTGTTGGCCCCATTCAGCGTCAGCGTGCTGGCCGAAGTCTTGTTCAGACCGGCGGTGCCACTGATCACGCCATTCAGCGTGATATCGTTGGGGCCGGCGACATTGAGCGCCCCGGGTCCGACCATATTGATGTTATTGGCCAGGGTGCGCAGCCCACCGCTGGCGTTGCCAAGGCCGACGATGTTGTTGGTGGTGAAAGTGCCGGTGCCAAGCGCCGTATCGGTGCCAACACGGATCAGGACATTCGAGGCGCTGACGCCGCCGGTGAAGCTGTTGTCGCCGTTGAGCGTCAGCAAGCCGTGGTCGGTGACGAACAGGTTGCCGTCGCCGCTGATCGAGCCGGCCAGTGTCAGCGAGGTGCCGTCGAAAGAAATATTGCCATTGGCCGGCGTGCCGCTGAACGTGCCCTGCAGATCGATAGTGGTCGTGCCGTTGCCCAGGTTGATGAGGTTGGCGAGGCTGATCACCAGCCCGGTCGAGGGGTCGTTGATCCCGGCCGCCAGCGTCGTGCCACCGGTGGTGGTCAGCGTGCCGGTACCGATGCTGTTGTCGTTGGTGATGGTGAGCGTGCCAGCCGTCAGGTTGGTGCCGCCGGCATAGCTGTTGTTGCCCGACAGGATCAGATTGCCGCTGTTGACCTTGGTGATCGAGCCAGCGCCGCTGATGCCGCCCGACAGCTGGAAGCTGCCGGTGCCGCTGTTGACGGTCAGGCCGCCGTTCAGGACCGCGGTGTTGATGACGTTGAGGCCCGAGACCCCCGCAACGAGCGTGGTGCCAGCGCCCGCCGTCAGCGTGCCGGTGCCAAGCGCCGTCGAGGTACCGACCTGGATGGTGCCGGCATCGAGCGCCGTGCCACCCTGATAGGTGTTTTCGGCGTTGAGGATCAGCGTGCCGGTGTTGATCTTGGCGATCGATCCGGCGCCCGAGATCACGCCGGTGAGCGTGAAGGTGCCGGTGCCGCTGTCGATGTTGCCGACGCCCGCGGTGGTGATGGCATTGCCGATGGTCAGGCCCGAAACGCCAGCGCGCAGCGTGGTGTTGCCCGCCATGTCGAGCGCGGCGCCGCCCAGCGCACTGTCATTGCCGACCGCGATGGTGCCGACATTAAGCGCGGTGCCGCCGGCATAGCTGTTGGCGCCGTTGAGGACGATGGAGCCCGTTCCGGTCTTGATCAGGCGGCCGTTACCGGCGACCTGGCCATTGAACGTTACATCTGTGGTGCCGGTGGCATCGATGGTGCCATTGGTGGTCAGTCCGATCTGCCGGTTCGACGTCACCGCGGTTGCGCCATTGGTGTAGCGCAGCACGCCAAGGCCGGTGCTGGTGAAGGTGATCGCACCATTGGCCGCGCCAAGGTTGCCGTCATTCGAGACCGACAGCACGCCGTTGGCGATGAAGGTGCCGCCGGCATAGCTGTTGGCGCCAGTCAGAACCAGCGTGCCGGCACCCGTCTTGAACAGGTCGCCATTGCCCGAGACGATACCGTTCAGCGTTACCGGCGCGGTGCCGTTGGTGCGGATCGTCGCGCTGGTGTTCGAAACGATGTTGCGGACCGAATCGAACGCCGTGGCGCCATTTTCGATGGTCAGCTGCGAATTGCCATTGAAAGTGACGGCGCCATTGGCGTCGCCGAGGTTGGCATCACGCGACACCACCAGTTCGCCGGCGTTGAGTGTGGTGCCGCCGACATAGGTGTTGGTGCCGGTCAGCGTCAGCGTGCCCGTGCTGGTCTTCACGATCGAGCCCGGACCCGAGATAACACCGGTCAGCGCCAGCGTGCCCGTGCCGCTGTCGATGGTGCCGACGCCCGCCGTGGTGATGGCATTGGCCACCGTCAGGCCGGAAACGCCCGCCGCCAGCGTTGTGCCGCCCGAAAGCGCGATGGTGCCGGTGCCGGCGGCGCGATTGGCGGTCAGCGCCAGCGTGCCGGCCTGGACCTGCACATCGCCCGACAGGCCGGTGTTGTTGCCGCCCAGCACCAGCGTGCCGGCGCCCTGCTTGAAGGTCAGGCCGTCGCCCTGCAGGCGGGTGTTGATCGTCGCCGTCACGCCGCCCGAAGTGGCGATGAACATGCCGGTGCCGATGCCGGTGCTCTGATTGTCGATCAGGCCCTGCTGCAGCGTGTAGCCATCGGTGGTGAACTGGAGGCCGGCGGCGTTGAACGTGCCATTGAGCGTGACCGTGCCGGCCGCGCCGCGGAAGGTGGCAACGCTGCCGTTGAACCAGGTCGTGTTGAGTTCGGCCGGGTCTTCGCCGGTCCAGTTGGTGCCAGCCGCCGACCAGGTGCCGGAGCCGCCCTGCGCGCCATTGGTGCCGCCGGTGTTGTCGGCGCCATCCCACGACAGCAACAGCGTGCCGGGGTTGGTGACGACGAGGTTGACTTCACCCGGGATGACCGTCTGCACGACGCCGCTGAAGGCGCCCGGCAGGGTCTGCACGAACACGCCGTTCGAACCGGCTTCCAGCGCACCCTGATAGGTGATGAGGTTGTAGATGCCGAGGCCGAAGCTGCCACCGGCGGCTTCGCGCACGGTCAGGCGACCGCCGAGGCGCAGGCTGCCGACGTTGATCTGATCGTTGAGCGCACCACCCTGGACGTTGGCGGCGCCGAGATCGAAGACCAGCGACGACTGCTCGTTCAAGAGGAGGCGACCGATGCTGAGCGCACCGACCTGGCCATTGCCGCCGATTCCGGCCGAGAGCACGCCCGAGTTCACCACTTCGACGGTGCCGGCGATGCTGCCGGTGCCCGAAAGGGTGGCGCCGGCGCGGACGTTGGTCAGCTGTGCGGCGTTGGTCAGTGCGCCGGTGATGGCGAGTTCGCCCTGCGCCACTTCGATCTGCGCGGCGATGCTGTTGTTGAGATTGGCCAGCGTGACGGTGCCGAGACCGACCTTGTTGAGCACGGCCGGATCGCTGCCCGAGACGACGCCGTTGACGACGATGTTGCCGTTGCCGCCGAGCGTCGCGTTCGGATCGTTGACGAAGACGTTGTTGGCCAGCGTGCGGGTCGTGCCACCAGCGGCGTTGCGGATGCCGCCGAAGGCGTTGAGGTTGACCGTGTTGCCGACGCCGAGCGCATTGTCGTTGCCGACAAAGGCGACCGCGTTGTTCAGCGTCACATCGCCAGTGAAGCTGTTGTTGCCATTCAGCACGATCTGGCCGGTGGTCGCCACATTGGTGGTGAAGCCGCCGAGACCGGAAATCTCGCCATTGATGATGAGGTTGGTGCCGTTGGTGGTGACGGCACCGGTGACGCCGTTGACGGCAAAGGTGGTGCCGACGAGGTCGATCGTCGTCTGGCCGCCGGTCAGCACGACATTGTTGCTGGCGGCAAGCGTGATCGTGCCGGCGCCCGGTGCCAGGCCGGCGGTGAAGGTGGTGCCGTCCTGCGTCGTCAGCGTGCCGGTGCCGATGGCGTTGCCATCGTCGATGCGCAGCGTGCCCTCGTTGAGGTTGGTGCCGCCGGCATAGGTGTTGGTGCCGGTGACGGTCAGGCGGCCGGTGCCGTCCTTGGCAAGCGTGCCGAGACCCGAGATGACGCCGTTGAGGCGGACATCATTGTCGAGCGTGTCGACCGCGCCGATAACGCCATTGGCGATGCTGATCAGGCGGTTCGAGGTGACATTGGCGGTGACTTCGAGGGTCGAAGTACCGTCAAAAGTGACCGTGCCGGCCAGCGCGCCGAGCGCGCCGTTGCTGGCCACCGACAGCGTGCCGGCGGCGATGATCGTGCCACCGGCATAGCTGTTGCCGGCATTGCCGAGCACCATGCGGCCGTCGCCGGTCTTGAACAGCGGCGCGGTGTTGACCCCCGAAACCACGCCATTGACGGTCAGCGTGGCGGTCGGATCGATGTTGAACACGGTGAGGCCGTTGCCGGCCAGCGCGATGCCGCGGTTGGTGGTGAAACCGCCCGAGCCGTCATCGAACACGCGCACTTCGGCGCGGCTGAGCGTCAGACCGCCCGCGGCATTGCCGAAGGCGTTGTCCGCCCCGACGATGACGCGCGTGTCGGTAACGGTGGTGCCGCCGGTGTAGCTGTTGTTGCCCTGGATCACCACCGAGTCGGTGCGCACGCCGCCGCTGATGGTGGTGTAGCGGACCGGGCCATTGCCCGAAATGTCGCCGTTCAGCGCCAGCGTGTTGCCATTGACCTGCACGTTCAGGCCGCCAGCGCCGGTGATGGCGATGTTGTTGCCGAGGATGCGGACCGGGCCCTGCGCCAGCAGCGTGGTGCCGCCGGTGAAGGTCGCGGTGCCGGCGCCGAGCGCCGTGTCGCTCGCCGCGACCAGCGTGCCGGCGGTAACCGCCAGGGTGGCATTGCTGTTGTCGCCGCCCAGAACCAGCGTGCCGGCGCCGGTCTTGGTCAGCGCGCCGCCGGTGATGTTGGTGTTGATCGTCGCCGTGTTGCCGCCGACGTTGATCGCCGAATTGCTGGCGTTGAACGAGCCGACGCCGCCCAGCGTGTAGCCGCTGGTGACAAAGCCCATCTGGTCGAAGTTCAGGCCGACGCTGGCGACATCGACACTGCCCGCGGCACCGCCGAACTCGATGTCGTCGGTGGCATTGTTGCCATAGGCGAGGTTGAAGGTGCCGTCGCTGTTGGTGAAGTTGGTGTTGGTCAGGTTGAAGGTGCCGTCACCGCCGTCGATGGTGCCATCGGGCGCGAGGTCGCCGCCGTCCCAGCGATAGACGCCGGTGAAGGCAACATTCAGCTGGACGATGCCGGCGCCCGAGGCGACCGGGCCGGCGAGGATGGTGTAATCAACATCGACCGGTTCGGGATTGCTGATCGTCAGGCCATTGTTGGCGAGGAGATTGCCATAGGTGATCAGGGTGCGGTTGCCGACGCCGACGTTGAAACCGGGCAGACCGGTGATGTTGAGCACGCCGTCGAGCGTCAGATTGCTGGTGACATCGATCAGATCGGCATCGACGCCCGGGACACCGGCGACGCCGGCGAGCTCGAAATTGAGGTTCGAGGCGTTGTTAAGCACGAGATTGCCGAAAGTCAGCGTGCCGGGGCTGTTGCCCGGGTTGACATCGGCGCCATCGGCGAAGGTCACGGTGCCGGCAACCGAGCCGGCGCCGACGAGGCGGCCATCCGCCGCGACATTGACGTCGTTGGCGATCGTGCCCTGCAGGTCGAGCGTGCCCTGGTTGATGTCGGTATCGCCGGCATAGCTGTTAGCGCCGCCGAGGATCAGCGTGCCGGTGCCGGTCTTGATCAGGCCCTCGGCGCCGAACTTGGCGCCCGACAGCGTCAGAGTGAAGGCCTGGGTGTCGACCGTCAGGTCGCCGCCCAATACGCCGACCAGGAAGTCGTTGCCGAAGCTGAGACTATCAGCAGCGGCGCGCAGCGTGCCATTCTCGAAGACCTGCACCTGGCCATTACCGAGCACGCCATTGGCAGCGACCGCGAGGGTGCCGCTGCCCAGTCCGACCACGCCGAAGTCGTTGCCGCTGTTGCTCAAGGTCAGCGTTCCCGGGCCAGCCTTGCCGAGGAAATTGGCGGCGACCTGTCCGGTCAGCGAGATGTCGTCCGCGCCGATCGCGTAGAAGGTGCTGCTCGCGGCCGCCACGTCATTGGCGAAGCTCAACGCTACACCGCTGTTGTTGGCGATGGCGCCCTGCACAATGATCTGTAGCGGCGCGGCGCCGAGCGACGTCGCATCGACGAGGTTGAGCAGCGCATTGCCAAGCGCGACATTGCCGGTGAAACCGCTGGTATCGGCAAGCGTCGCCGAACCGCCATTGAACCGCAACGTGCCGGCGCCGGTGACCGGACCGGTGACCGTCAGTTCGGTGCCGCTAAGCGTCGATGTGCCGTCGGAACCGACCAAGATCCCGCCGTTCAGAACGAACGTCGCGGTACCCGACGCCACCGATACGGCGTTGGTCAGCGTGATCGCCTGGTCGCCGCCCAGGCCGACACGCAGATTGCCGCCATCGAGGAACTCGATAGCGCCCGAACCGATCGCCGCGGCGTCGTCGATCGCCAGCGTGCCGGCGTTGATGGTCGTGCCGCCGGTGTAGGTGTTGGCGCCGGTCAGCGTGATCGTGCCGAG
Source organism: Sphingomonadales bacterium (assembly GCA_027489695.1). GTDB lineage: Bacteria > Pseudomonadota > Alphaproteobacteria > Sphingomonadales > Sphingomonadaceae > Sandarakinorhabdus. Next base: position 12,123 of record JAIXZK010000117.1, on the reverse strand, counting down.
ACCGTTCTTCTCGACCACACCCGCCGACGAACCGTCGGCGATGACGCCCGACAGCGTCCAATTGTCCATCGCCGCCTGCGCCAGCAGGCTGCCGATGCCGGTGATTTCGATGTTGTTGGCGGTGGTGAAGGTGCCACCCGCCGTCACGAACTGGGAGCCATCGGCCATTTCGACCAGACCGGCGCCGACCGAGTCGGGATTGTAGACGACGACCGAGCCGTCCTCGATGCGGGTGCCACCGTCATAGGTGTTCACGTTGTCAAGAAACAGCACGCCGCTGCCTGTCTTGATCAGCGATCCGCCGACACCCGAAATGGCGCCCGGCGTTGCGAACAGGAAGCCCTGGGTGTCGATCGTCGTCGCGCCGGTCAGCACGATGGCGTTGCCGATGTTCAGCCCATCGGCCGTCGCGACCAGCCGATCGGTGCCGGCAAACGTCACGACATTGGCGACGGCGCCGAAGGCATTGCTGTTGCCGACACGGATTTCGCCTGTCGAACCCAGAAGCACCGCGCCGGTGAAATCATTGGCGCCATCGAGCGCGAGAACACCGACACCGCTGGTCGCGAGGCCGTTGGTACCGCTGATCACGCTGGCGATCGTCGTCGCGCCGGTGTTCGGCGCGGCGTTGAGGATGATGTTGCCGGTGTTGCTGGTGATGCCATCGCCGGTGATCGTGTAGCTGCCGGCGTCGAAGGTCATGTCACCCACGACCTGGGCGCCAGCGACCGTGACGGTGCCGCCGCTGACGCCGAAGAAGGCATTGGCGCCGGGTACCCAGGCGCTGTTCACCTGGCCGGTGACATTCGCCCAATTGGTGTCGGCAACGTTCCACGTGCCGGTGCCGCCGTCGACGCTGCCGTTGAGCGAGCCGGCGCCATCCCAATAGAGATCGGAGCTGGCAAGCGAGATGTTGATGACGATCGAACCCAGCGTCGTTGCCGGATCGACGACGGTGAAGGCAACACCAGCCGGCGCGGCGCCGGTCAGGAAGCCGAAGCCGTTGCTGGTGAAGGTGCCGCCATAGGTGATCAGCGAATAATCGCCGACGACGCTGGCGCCCGGGCCGGAGAGGTTGAAGGTCGCGTTGCCGTTCAGCGTCAGATTGCCGCCGATCGCCAGACGGTCATAGATGCCGCCGACGCCGGGGGTCGAAAGTTCGAACGCCAGCGATGCGGCGCCAAGGCTGGCGTTGTTGGTGATCGACAGCGTCTCGTAATCGAGCGCACCGTCACCGGGCGCCACGGTGCCGCCACCGAGCACGGTCAGTCCATCGGCAGTGCCATTGCCGGCGAGCGTGCCGCCGGGTTGGACAAACATCGTGTTGTTGAACGTGCCGTTCAGGACAGTAGTGCCGGCGTGGACGACATGCGTGTCATCCATGGTGATGGCGCCGTTCAGCACCAGCGTGCCGTCGCCATATTTGTCAAAGCTGTTGGCGCCGGTCGCATTGATATTGTTGTTGAAGGTCACCGTCTGGCCGGCGGCAACGGTGATTTCGGAATAGTTGGTGGCAAAATTGCCAAGCGCCGTCAGCGTATCGCCGGTGAAGGTGTAGCTGCTGTTGAAGGTCAGATCTTCGAATTCGACGTTGCCGCCCCCGTTGTCGACGGTCACCGTGCCGCCAGCGCCGCCGAACACCGCACTGGTGCCGGCCCAGCTCGCCGTCAGCGTGCCGCTGACATTGGTCCAGTTGCTGTTGGCATTGTTCCAGGTCGCGGTGCCGCCTTCGACGACATCGTTGCCGGCCGGACCGGCGCCATCCCAATGCAGCGTGTCGGTCTGGTCGAGCACCAGCCGCACCGAGCCGGCGAGGTTGGTGTTGACACTATAGGCAAAGCCCGCCGGCGCCACCGCCGGCGAACCGAAGCTGAAACCATTGAGGTCGAGGTTGCCGCCATAGGTGATCAGCGTGAAAATGCTGGGCGCCAGCGGCGCCGTCAGATTGACGGTGAGCGACGGATTGCCGGTGAGCAGCACATTGCCGGTCGCGGCGATCAGATCGTTGTTGGCGCCGCCGACAACGCCGGCTTCGCCAAGGTCGAACGCCAACGTGCCGGAATTGAGGACGAGGCCGGCAGTGTTGAGGGTACCGGCGCCGCCGGCGCCCGGCGAAATGGTGCCGCCAGCGCTCAACCCGATCGTACCGAGCACCGACCCGGTGCCAGCCAGCGTGCCGCCGTTGCGGATGCTGACATTGCCGTCGTTGGTGCCGTCAAGCTGCAGCACACCGGCGCGAGCGATCGTGTCGTTGCCGGCGGTCACCGTGCCGGCCAGCACCAGCGTGCCATCGCCGCGCTTGTCGAGCGCAATGCCGGGATCGCCGCTGATGGCGTTGGCGAACGACACCGTCGCGCCTGCGGCAACATCGACAACCGACGCGCCGGCAAGGGTCTTGCCGCCCGCCAGAGTCAGCGCATCGCCGGTGAAGCTGTAACCATCGACCGTGAAGGCGAGATCACCGACGCTCTTCGCGCCGTCAACCGTCACCGCGCCGCCAGCGCCGCCGAAGCTGCCATTGGCGCCGGCCTTCCAGGCCAGCTCGGCCGTCGCCGAAGCGGCGTCGGTGAAGTTGAAGCTGGCATCGTTCCAGGTGCCGCCACCACCTTGGGCAACGCCATCCGCCGCCGGACCGGCGCCATCCCAGGCGCGCGTGCCGACATAAGCGACATCGACGAGGAGCGACTCACCCACGGTGCTGGTGATGAAAGTGAAGCCGGTCGGCGCGGTGCCGACAACCGGCGCGCCCGAAAGCGCCGCCGAGGTCAGGACGAAATAGCTGTCCTCGCGCAGGCCGGCGCCGGCCGCCGGGGCGATGTTGATCGTGCCGTTGATGACGGCATTGCCAGCCACCGCGATCAGATCATTGCCGACGCCGCCAGGGACTCCGGGCGTCGTCAGCCGGGCATTGAGCTGCGATCCGGCGTTCATCGTCAGCGAGCCGACGCTGAGCGTGCCGGGCGTCACCGCGGTGCCGCCGCCGATATTGCCGCCCGAGGCAACCGTCACCGCGCCAGCGATCGCGCCGGTGCCGCCAAGCGTGGCGCCATTGTTGACGGAAACGCCGCCGCTCGCCGGCAGCGCGGCGTTGACGTCGAGGCGCCCGCCGTTGACATTGGTGGCGCCGGTGAAGCTGCTGGTGCCGTTGATGATGGTCAGCGTGCCGGCACCCGTCTTGGTCAGCGCCGCGACGCCGCCGGAGCGATCGGTGAGGGCACTGTTATAGACCGTGTCGAAGCCGCGCGTGTCGAACGACACCGTGCCATTGGCCGAGATGAAATTGGTGAGGGTAAGGTTGCCCGCGTACGACGCGATACCGAACGAACCGGTCGCGCTGATCCCGCCATCAAGCGCACCATTGGCGCCGACGCCGATGACGCCGCTGGCGACCAGGGTCTTGGCCTGGAACTGGCTGCCGAAGGTGCCGTAATTGTTCGCGGCGTTGTTGAGCAGCAGCGTGCCGTTGCCCGACTTCAGGAAGATGCGGCCGGGGCCGGAGAGCACGCCGTCGAGCTGCAGCACATTGCCCGCGGTCGTCGGCAGTTCGAAGTTGACGATGGCGTTGCCCGGATTGGCGAGGCCGACATCACCGACCGTGATCGTGTTGCCAAGGGTGACATTCGAATCGCTGGCAGCACGCACGATGACGCCGGCGTTGGCCGTGCTGATCGCGCTGGTGCCGAGCGCGCCGGTGTTGGCGCCGACGCCGCCGGCAGCCAGGAAGATCGGACCCGAGAAATTGTTGGCACTGTTGGTGAAATCGACGACGCCATTGTTGTCATGGCTGATCGCGCCGGCGCCCGAAACCAGGCCGGCGATGGTGAATTCGCCGCGCAGCGACAGGGCGGCATCGACCTGCACCGCGTTGCTGATGGTGCGATTGACGCCCGACGCTTCGAGGGTCGACGCCGAAGCGACGGTGACGGCGCCAAGACCGAAGGCGTTGTTGGCAGCGAATCGCGTCGTGCCGCCGTTCAGGCTGGTGCCACCGGTGTAGTTGTTGCCATTGTCGCTCAGGGTCAGGATGCCGGCGCCGATCTTGTTCAGCGACAGCACGCCGGTGCTCTGGGTAAGCAGGCCGCCGTAGATGAAATTGCCGGTCGCTTCGAGCGTGAGGGTCGCCGATCCGACCGAATTGGTCACCGGATTGAAGGGCAGCGCATCGGTGAACGCCTGGTTGACGCCGGCCAGATCGAGGACCTGCGCTTGCGCCGGAACGAGCGCCGTGCCGGCCAGCAAGAGGCCGAGGGCGGTCAGTTGCCGGCGACGCGACGACGACTGGGGGGCGTGAAACGCGCGACGCGCATTGCCAGCAACAACAGAACGCTGCGCAATTTCAGTAACATAACGCATGATATAGCCCCCAGAAACCCTGTTTCGGCATCACAGCCGGTGTTCGAACACGCGCAGATTAACCAAAAACCCGAAACTTACAAGATAACAGACGCGTAATGTGCCGGGTGCGACCGTTAGGCCACGCTACGGTCCGGATGATAGTCCGGATGCGCCGCCCTGACGAAACTGGCAGGCAGCAGATGCGCCTCGATCGCCGCAAGTCGCGGAAAAGGCGCAAGATCGGTGCCGACGCGGCGCGCGTTGTAAAGCTGCGGCAACAAACACAGATCGGCCAGTGTCACGCTATCGCCCCAGAGCAGATTGCCACCATAACGGCAGCTAAACTGCTCCAGAGCGGTTAATCCGGCTTCAATCCAATGCCGCGCCCAGGCGTCGATCTGGCCCTGGTCATGGCCGAGCGGATCGCGCAGGTAACGCAATATTCGCAGATTGTTCACCGGGTGCACATCACAAGCGACAATCATCGCCGCCGATCGCACCGCGGCGCGCGCCGCCGGCGACGCCGGCAGCAACGGCGGCGCCGGGTGCAGCTCTTCGAGATACTCGATGATCGCCAGGCTCTGCGAGATTGCTTGATCCCCGTTCACCAACAACGGCACCAGGCCCTGCGGATTGCGCGCCAGATACTCGGCTTCCGACTGCGAACCATGGCGCAGATCGATGGCGACGCGATCCCAGGTCAGGCCCTTCCAGGCCAGTGCCAGCCGCACCCGAAAGGCCGCGGAAGATCGCCAGTAATCGTAGAGAAGATAGTCGGCCATGCCTGCCCTCCGCCGCGCCGGCGATTAGCACAGGCGCGGCGCCCCATGCCATGCGAGACCGCAGTGTCGGTGGTGACTAGTCGCGGCCCGCAAAGGGGTTGCGGCTGCCGCGGAAGCTCAGCCGGATCGGCACGCCTTCGAAATCGAGATCGTCGCGCAGCGTGTTGACGAGGTAGCGGGCATAGCTCGCCGGCAGCGCGTCGGTGCGGTTGCCGAACACCACGAAGGTCGGCGGGCGATTCGCCACCTGGGTGACATAGCGGAGCTTGATGCGCGTGCCGCCCGGCGCCGGCGGCGGGTTGCGGTCGATGGCGCTTTCGAACCAGCGGTTGAGCGCGCTCGTCGAAACGCGGCGGCCCCAGCGGTCGCGCGCCTCGCTGACCGCCTTCAGCAGGATGTCGAGGCCCTTGCCGGTCTGGCCGGAGATCGCCACCAGCGGCACGCCGCGAATCTGCGAAAGGCCGTCGTCGAGCGCCTTGCGCACCCCCTGGAACAGCGCGCTCTGCCCTTCCGCCACGTCCCATTTGTTGAGCGCGATGACGAGCGCGCGGCCTTCGGACAGGATCAGGTCGGCGATGCGCAGGTCCTGGCCTTCAAGGCCCAATGTCGCATCGAGCAGCAGCACCACGACTTCGGCGAAATCGATGGCGAGCTTGGTATCGGCCGCCGCCAGTTTCTCCAGCTTTTCCGAGACCTTGGCGCGCTTGCGGAGGCCCGCGGTATCGACCAGCCGCACCGGCCGGCCGTTCCAGTCCCAGGGGATGGCGATCGAATCGCGGGTGATACCGGCTTCGGGGCCGGTCACCAGCCGCTGCTCGCCGATCAGCGTGTTGATCAGGGTCGATTTGCCGGCGTTGGGGCGCCCGACGATGGCAAGCTTCAGCGGCCCCGGTTCGGGATCGGTGTCGAGTTCGATGGTGTCGGGGTCGATCTCGCCGCCGGCCACTTCCGGCGTCGCTTCCGACACGTCTTCCGGTTCGGCGACGGGCGCATCGATGTGCGGCGCCAGCGCTTCGAAGAGATCGGCGAGGCCCTGGCCATGCTCGGCGGAAATCTGCACCGGCTCGCCGAAACCCAGCGCATAGCTTTCGGCCACCCCGGCCTCGGCGGCCCGGCCTTCCGCCTTGTTGGCCACCAGGATCAGCGGCGTCCCGCGCTTGCGCAGCCAGTCGGCGAAATATTTGTCGAGCGGGGTGATCCCGGCGCGGGCATCGAAGACCAGCAGCGCGACGGTCGCATCGGCGACGGCAAGATCGGTCTGCGCCCGCATCCGGCCGGCGAGGCTGGCCGCATCGGCATCCTCGAAACCGGCGGTATCGACGGCGGTGAATTCGAGATCGAACAGCCGGGCATGGCCTTCGCGGCGGTCGCGCGTCACGCCGGGGGTGTCGTCGACAATCGCCAGGCGCCGGCCGACCAGCCGGTTGAACAGGGTCGATTTGCCGACATTGGGCCGGCCGACGATCGCGACCTTGGGAAATTCAGCCATGGGCCCTTGCCTGCAGGGGAGGCCGTCGCGCGAGATTTCCCGGCGCCAACAGCAATCGCCCCCTGTAGGCGCTATGCGGTCGATCGGGAAGAGGGCGGGCGATTGCCCTTACCGCCAGGCGCTCAGCTCGCCCTTGTCGGTCAGGATATAGAGGGTATTGCCGGCCACCACCGGCGGCAGGAAGGCGGCGCCGTCGAGCTTGATGCGTGGCAGCTCCTTGCCGTCATAGGGGTTGAGCGCCGTCATCCGGCCATTGGAGCCGGTGACGATCAGTTTTTCCGACGCCAGGATCGGCCCCGACCAGCGGATCGGCTTTTCCTTCTTCTTGACATTGCCCCAGCGCGGCAGGCGGGTCACCCAGCGCACCTTGCCGTCGGTGCGGGTCAGGCAGACGACTTCGCCCTCGACGGTGGTGATGTAGATGAATTCGCCGGCAATCCAGGGAGTCGAGGTGCCGGCGAAATTGCGTTCCCAGACGCGCTGGCCGGTGGCAAGCTCGATGGCGACGGTGCGGCCGCCATGGCCGATGGCGAACACCCGGCCGCGGTCGATCACCGGCGAGGCATCGATGTCGGAAAGCGCCGCCATGGCGGTGGCGCGGCCGGTGCGGGCAAGCTGGTCCTGCCAGACGGTGCGGCCGTTTTCGGCACGCAGCGCGTTCAATTCGCCGCTGGAAAAGCCGACGACGACAGTATCGAGCGCGATCGCCGGCGCGCTGGCGCCGAGCAGGCCAGCGACTTCGACGGTGCCGGTCACCGTCCACAGCAGGTCGCCCTTGTCGGCCGACAGCGCGTGCATCTGATTGTCCTGGGTCAGCACGAAAACGCGGTTGCCGGCGATGGCGGGGGCACCGCGCAGCGGCGTCGTCACCGTGCGCCGCCACAATTCCTTGCCGCTCGGCGCGTCGAAGGCAACGACGATGCCATAGCCGGTGGTGGCGAAGATGCGGCCTTCGCTGCCGGAGACACCGCCGCCGAAAGCGGCATCCTTCTTCTTCTTCGGAATCCGGATCTCCGACTTCCAGACGAGCGCGCCATCGGCGGTGCTGAAGGCGCGGACTTCGCCCGAGGTATCCATGGTGAACACCTTGCCGTCCATGATGATCGGCGCGGCATTCAGCCGGCGCTGGCCGGTACTGCCCTTGCCGATCGACGCCGTCCACACCGGCCGCAGCGTGGTATCGGGCAGCGAAAGATGGCCGCCGACCTTGGCCGCCGAACCGCCCGGCTGCGCCCAATCGGCGTTGGCCTCGGCGGGCGGCAGCACGACCGCCAGATCGGCGAGTTCGGGCTCGGCCTCGGTGCGGGTTTCATAGGTCAACACCGGGATGCGCTCGCCCAGGGTCGGGGTGCCGCGCTTGGCGGGCTTGAAAAGGTTGCACCCGCCCAGCGCCAGCGCGAGCGCGGCGACGGCGGTGATGCGGAAAGCGGCAGGGCGAGAGGTTTGGCGCAAGGGCGTTCCTATTTGACGGGGGCCGGTTCGGTCGTCCCGACGGCAGCGGGCGGCGGCTGCGCCGATGCTGCGTCGGCCGGCGGCGCGCCGGGCAGCACCAGCAGCGCCGGATCGATGCCCAGCGAGCGGCCGAGTTCGGCGGTACGCTGGCGCAGGGTCGTCGGCGCCGCCTTGTCCTTGACGATGGCGGTCAGCAACGGCTTGGCGGCTTCGATTTCGTTCGCCTTCAGATGGGCGATGGCGCTCATTTCGGCGGCAATGGCGAACCAGGGATTGCCCGGCACCACCAGCGGCTTAAGCCGTGCCACCACCGTCGCCGGCGGCAGCGTGTCGAAGCCCAGCCGTACCGAGCGGATCAGCGCCAGATCGCGCAGCGGCGGCGATGCGTCCTTGTCGCTGGCGATGCTGTCGTACAGCGCGATGGCGCGCTTGTCGTCATTGCCGGCGGCGGCATCGGCCGCCTGCATCAGCCGGGCGGCCTGGGTGTAGCCCCGCGGACCATCGCTCGCCAGCCGCGCCAGCACCGGCCGGGCACGGGCGCCCTCGCCGACTTCCAGCTTGGCGATGGCGTCGATCAATTCTTCCCCGGCGGTGCCGGCGGCAGCCTGCTGGCGGTCCTGCCAGAACAGCCAGCCGGCAAGCGCGGCCAGACCCAGCACCAGGGCAGCGATGCCGACCCGACCCCAGCGCTGCCACAGATGCAGCATCTGATCGCGGCGCACGCCTTCATCGACCTCGCGAACGAAGGTCTCGTCGATATCGCGGGCGGACCCGGGGGCAGCGACCTTGGCGGGCGCCTTGGGGGCAATGGCCAAGCGAAAAACTCCATCGCGAACGGCGTCAGGATGCGCGGGTTCGATACCCGCTAACGTCATCGGGGTGAATGCCCGCTTACGATTCCGCGGTGAATGCCCGATGACCCGTCAGAGATAAAGTTGTTTCTCGGTCGGGAAGCGCCGTTCCCGCACCGCCGCGGCATAGCTCGCCGCCGCCGCATCGATGCGCGTCGCCAGTTCGTCGAAGCGCTCGACGAAGCGCGGCACCCGTTCGAACATGCCGAGCATGTCATCGACGACGAGCACCTGGCCATCGCAGGCCGGCGACGCGCCGATGCCGATCGTCGGGCAGGCAATGGCGGCGGTGATGTCGCGCGCCAGCGGCTCGACGACACCCTCGACGACGAGCGCAAAGGCCCCGGCCGCGTCGATCGCCCGCGCATCCTCCAGGATCTTGGCGGCTTCCGCCTCCGATCGCCCGCGCGCGCCATAGCCGCCGAGCGCATTGACCGCCTGCGGCGTCAGCCCGACATGGCCGACGACCGGGATACCGCGCTGGCTGAGGAACGCGACCGTCGGTGCCATCACCGCGCCGCCCTCCAGCTTCACCCCGGCGGCACCCGTCTCCTTCATCACCCGCGCCGCGCTGGCAAAGGCCTGTTCGGGCGAGCCTTCATAGCTGCCGAACGGCATGTCGACGATGACGACGCTGTGATAGCTGCCGCGCACTACCGCGGCGCCATGCGCGATCATCATCTCCAGCGTCACCTTCACGGTGGTATCAAGGCCATAGATGACCTGGCCGAGCGAATCGCCGACCAGCAGCATGTCGCAATGGCGGTCGAGCAGCTGCGCCATCCGCGCCGTATAGGCGGTGAGCATGACGATCGGCTCGCCGCCCTTGCGCTTCTGGATGCCGGGAACGGTCAGCCGCCGCACCGGCTCGGGCACCGGATGGGCGCGGCTGGTGGCGGTATCGAGGGTGAAGGTCGTGGACATGGCGGTCGATTAGCCGTCCCCGGCGCGGAGCGCCACTGTTCCACGGCGAGGCGCGGAGGCCGCACCGTGCTGCCACAGGGCAGCGCGGCACGGCGCGGTCAGCGCGCCGGATAGGGATTGCCGACCGCGCGCTGATATCCCCAGCCAGCGCTCATCCCGGTGAAGGAGATATAGACCAGCCCTTCGACGTCCTGGCTGGCGGCGAGCGCCGATGGCACATTGAGACTGCCGAACGGATAGCCATGGTCGGCGCTGCCCGAGATCAGCGACCAGGTCGCGCCTTCGTCATCCGATCGCCATACCCCCCAGGGCTTGGCGGCATCGGGGCGGCCATAATTGTAAAGCGCATAGGCACGGCCCGGGGCGCCCTTGCCGATGGCGATGGCATAGCTCTTGTCGACCGGCTGGCGCTGCCAATGCGCGCCGCCATCGGTCGAGTGATAGAGATAGCCGCCGGCGCTCGGGTCGCCATGGCCGGAGGTCAGCCAGAGATCCCCGGCGCGTCCCGGCACGGCTTCCATCTTGGCGTTGATGAAGAAGTCGCGATAGCGGAACGTCGCCCCGGTGCCGGGCGGTATCCGGAAACTGGCGCCGCCGTCGGTCGAGACCATGAAGTTGCTGACGGTCAGGCCATAGAAGGTCTTTGGCGTCACCGGGTCGGCGACCAGGGCGAACTGTTTCGAGGCGCTGGTGAAGATCAGCTGGAAGCGATCGCTCGAAAAATCGATGCGGCCGCCGGCTTCATCATAAACGCGGCTTTCCGCCCAGCTGGCGCCGCCATCGAGCGAATAATGCGGCGGCACGCGCGAGGAACCGAAATAGCCATATTGGGCTCCGAACGGGAACCAGACGATATTGTCCTGCCCCGTCCAGCGCGCCTCGCCACGGCCGGGGAGCAGCGTGCCGCGCGCCGAAATGGCGATCTGGCCGCCCACCAGCCGCTCGGGAGCATTGGTAATGCTGCCGCCGCCATAGCTGTTGTCGCCCGAAGTAATGCGAATCGACGGGAACAGCGTCCAGTTGCGACCGTAATTCACCGAATAGCCGGCAAAATTGTTGCGAAACGGCCCGCCGCGATAGTCGCCGGCGAAGAGATTGGCCGGGTTGGTCACCATCACCGCCGGGGTATCGGGCACATAGGCAACCATGCCGTTGACGGCGAGATCGTTGTTGCCCTGCGCCGCGGTGTCGATGTCGAAGCGTCGCGCCGTGAACAGCCGCGGATTGCTGATGAAGAAGGTAGGTTCGTCCTCGGCGGCGACCACCGCGACATTGCCGCCGCCCGGCGGGATGACGATGTTCTGGCCGACCAGCTGCTCGATGCCGCGCGATTGCGCCTTCCAGTCGAGCCCGTGCGCCGGACCGGTCTGCACGGCGTCATTGAGATCGGCGTACATGGTGCCGTCATTGCCCTGCGGCGCCCAGAGCCGCCCGCCGCCCGCCGCGGTGGAGACGCCGGGATCGAAGAAGATCGCGCCATGCGCCGTCGGATGGGTGACGCGGTCGTTGATCCACTGGATGCCATCGACCGAGCGTATGCTGGCGTAATTGCCGAGATCGGTCCAGCTCTGCCCGCCATCGTTGCTGCGCGCGATCTGCAGATCATAGCCGGTGACGAACAGACGCTCGGGATTGCCCGGATCGACCGCGATGCGCCCGGGGACGCGCGGGCTGCGCAGCACCGTCCAGCCATTGCCGCGCCAGCGGAGGACAACGCCATTGCCGACGATCCAGAACGAGCCATCCGGGCCAATCGCGCTGCCGCCGATCAGGCCATTGCGGATCTCGTCCCGCCCCGCCGCGATGTTGGTGAAGCTGAGACCGCCATCGTTGCTGCGATAGACGCCGGCGCCTTCCACAGCGTCGACAACGATGTAGATCGTCCGGCTGACCGCCTGCAGGCGGCCGTTTATGGTGCGGCTAACCGTCTCGCGGCCATCGAAAAGTACGTTGACGACCTGCTGGCAGGCGGTCGGCAGGCCGGGCGCCGTCGCCGGCGCAAAGTTGCGGGCAGCGTTGCTGCTGAGGAACACACCGTTTCGCTGGCTGCCGAGGTAGAGGATGTTGCTGTTGCGCGGGTCGACGGAGAGCCGTTCGCCGAGGGTATTCTGGGTATCGAACTCCAGCCCCGGACAGCGATCATTCTTGTAGGACGGCAGGGTGAGGCCCGTCGCCGCCCCGAAGCTGCGGCCGCCATTGCTGCTGAAATAGACATTGCCCTGGCGCGCGATATTGCCGGTGACGTCCCCCGGCGGCGAAACCGTCATCGCCAGATACAGCCGCGACGTCT
>JAIXZK010000113.1 GCA_027489695.1 Sphingomonadales bacterium | reverse complement strand
GCGTCGGTGGTCACCTTGACGCGCAGACGCAAGTTCTTCGCCATCGAGAGAAGCTGGTAGACGACGTCGAAACGATCGGGCCGCTCCGGATAATCGACACCGCAGATATCGATCAGCTGGTTGAGGCGCAGGTCCGGCGCGTCGCGCAGCGCGGCGATCGCCTGCGGCAGCGCCTCGCGGCGGACGGTGACGCCGACCTCATGGGCATGTTCGACGATCTCGATGACGGCTTCGCCGAGCAGCGCACGAAGCGCGCCCGGAAAATCCGCGATCGTGCCGTGCACTGGCCAGCTGTGCGCGCCGAGATCGGGCGCCACGGTGATCGCGCCGCTCATCGCTCGAAGCTCCCGACGCGGCGGATCTTCCGCTGGAGGGCGAGGATGCCGTAGAGCAAAGCTTCGGCGGTCGGCGGGCAGCCCGGCACATAGATGTCAACGGGCACGATGCGGTCGCAGCCGCGCACGACGGAATAGCTGTAGTGATAATAGCCACCGCCATTGGCGCAACTGCCCATGGAGATGACGTAGCGCGGTTCCGACACCTGGTCGTAAACACGCCGCAGCGCCGGCGCCATCTTGTTGCACAAGGTACCGGCGACGATCATCACGTCGGACTGGCGCGGGGAGGCGCGCGGCGCGACGCCGAAGCGCTCCAGATCGTACTTCGGCATGTTGGTGTGCATCATCTCGACGGCGCAGCAGGCGAGGCCGAAGGTCATCCACCACAGGCTGCCGGTGCGCGCCCAGTGGAACAGATCCTCGGTGCTGGCGACGAGGAAGCCCTTGTCGCCGACTTCCTTGTTCACATCGGCGAGCCACTGGTCGGTATTGGTCGGCGGCAGCAAGAGTCCGCCCTGCTGCTGTTCGGTCAAAAGCGTCATGTCGGTCATTCCCAATCCAGCGCCCCGACCTTCCAGGCATAGGCCAGGCCGATCGCCAGTTCGAAGAGGAACTCCATCATCGCCCACCACGCCGGCTCGCCGCCCCAGTGCAGCGACACCGCCCAGGGGAAGAGGAACGCCGCTTCCAGATCGAAGACGATGAACAGGATGGCGACGAGGTAGAAGCGCACATCGAACTGGGTGCGCGCATCCGAAAAGGCCGGAAAGCCGCTTTCATATTCGCTCAGCTTGACGGCATCGGGCTTGGCGGTGCCGGTCAGCGCCGAAACCGCGATCGGCGCGCCGACGAAGATGCCGGCAAAGACGATCCCGACGACGAAAAACAACAGGATCGGCAGATATTGGACGGCGATATCGGACATGGCCGGCGCGGGCTTTCACTGGAGGCGCGATGCTGGCGGCCTTCTAGGCGCGTGACGCTTGGGGGGCAAGGATGTGATTGCCGCGGACGGGCAGCAGACATGGCGGGCCCGCCAGGCGCGGGTGCCGGGCCCGCCGCGCGACGGGCCCGGCCGCGGATCAGAGCCGCTTCCAGAAGACGATCTTGTCCTCTCCCGCCGCGTAGAAATCGCGGATCACCGCTTCGCGCGCGAAACCCTGTCGTGCGTAGAATTCGCGCGTTCCACGATAATCATCGAGCGATGAAGTCTCGACAAGCAGGATGCGACCGCCCTGCCCGGCGAGCGCCTGCTCCACGGCTGCAACCAATTGCCAGCCGATGCGCTGGCGCTGCCGCTCGGGCGAGACAGCGATCGCCAGCAGATTATGCGTGGCATCGGTCATCCGTTCCGGTTCGCAATAGGCAAAGCCCAGCACTGCCGGGCCATCGCAGATCACCAGCCACAGGTGCGCGGCGGTGCCGGCGAGGAAAGGCGCCGCCATTTCGGGCAGCATTTCGGCCGGAAACAGCCCGGTCGCATCGAGAATTGCCGCAACCTCGGGAAGATCGGCGCGCGTCAACGCGCGTGTCGTGATGGAATTCTGCATCAGAGATCCCCTTGAATTTCACGAGGCGGCCTGCTGGCCGCCGACAGGCGAGCGAAAGGTTTCGGCAGATGCCGATACTCGCATTCGAAAAACTGCCGCCGCAAGGGCGGCGAAACTCAAAGGGTCATTCAATCTCCACTGCCGCATCGCCGTGCGACGATGATGAGGATATCGCTGCCGCCCGCATCGATCCAGTCGATCCCCGTGTCAGGGCATGTCGTCCGGATCGACATAACCGAAGGGATCGCTTTCCTTCGGCTGCGTCGGCAGCGGCGGGCGCGGCAGCGGTTCGGCGCGGTTGGCGGCGTTCCACAGGAAGCTCGCCATGATCACCGCCGCCTGGCGCAGGTCGGCCGGGCGCAGGTGATCGAAGGTATCGACATCGCTATGGTGGGTGCGGCTGTCGTAATCGAGCGGGTCCTGGATGAACTGGAAGCCCGGGATGCCGATGGTCTGGAGATAGACATGGTCGGTGCCGCCGGTGCGGCTGGCGACGACGGCGCTGGCGCCCATCGACGCAAAGGGCGCCAGCCAGGACCGGAAGATCGGCGCCAGCGCGGGGTTGCCCTCGGTGTAGATGCCGCGGATCTTGCCACTGCCATTGTCGAGGTTGAAATAGGCGGCAAGCTCGCCGAAGCCGGGCTTGGGCGTGATCGGATAGCGATATTGCCAGCCGCGTTCGGCATTGAACGGCGGCGTCGGGCCGGGGTCGGCCGGACGCGCGGCAAGGTGGCGATCGATATAGGCGAGGCTGCCGAGCAGGCCCTGTTCCTCGCCCGACCAGAGCGCGAAGCGGATGGCGCGTTTCGGGGCGATGCCCAGCCCCGCCAGGATGCGCGCCGCCTCCATCACCACCGCCGAGCCCGCGGCATTGTCGGTGGCGCCATCGGCCGCCACCCAGGAGTCGAGATGAGCGCCGGCCATGACATAGCCGGCCTTGGGATCACGGCCGGAGATTTCGGCGATGACATTGTTGGCGCGGGTATCCTGGGCGTGGAAAGTGATGCGGGTATCGATTTCGAGCGTCACCGGCTCGCTGCCCTTGGCGAGGCGGGCGAGGCGGCGATAATCCTCGGCCGCCATCTGGATGCCGGGAACCTTGCGCTGGTCGGCGACGCGATAGCCGCTGCCCTCGCCCGAGACGAGGCCGCCGTCGCGATAGGATTTCGACACCCAGGCGCGGGCGCCTTCCGTCGCGAGAAAGGCATCGAGCTGGCGCCCGAAATCGGCGCGGCGCAAATTGCGCTCGACCCGGCCGCTGTCGGTGATCTGCGGCTCATATTTGTCGAGCTTGGCGATCTCCTCGCCGGTCATGCGCTGGAAGGCGGGCTCCTTGGGCTCGTCGCTCTCGCCGGGCAGGCTGACGAGCACGATCTTGCCGGCGAGCTTGCCGCGCCAGGTGGCGAAGTCGCGCTCGCGCTTGATGACGGCGACGACGATCGGCGCGGCGATGGCGGCGCCGGTGCCGGGGGTCCAGGCGACCGGAATGGCGGTCAGCGGCAGCACCCGCGGCGTGACCATGCGCACCGCGACATGATCGATCGACCAGCCGCGGCCGAATTCGAAGGGTTCGAGATGGACATTGGCGAGGCCCCATTGCCGGAACCGCCCCTGCGTCCAGGCCTCCGCCGCGCGCATCGCCGGCGAATTGGTCATGCGGCCGCCGATGCGATCGGTGAGGTACGCGACGGTATCGACGACTTCGCCATGGTTCATGCCGGCATCGATGATGCGCGCCAGCACGGCGGGATCGGGCGTGTCATCGGCGCGCGCCGCCACCGGCAGAAGCATGAGCGCGACCATGGCCGCCGACATCAGACGCATGTGTTTCCCCTGACCAATTCCGGCAGCGAGCCTAGGCGGCGGCCATGACAGCGGCAAGGGGCGCGATCATGCCCGGCGCATCGTCGCGATCCTCACGACCGCGCGCTCACCGCTCAAAACCGCGCCATGCGCGGTGCTGCGGTGGTACTCCATGCTATGCTCGCCGGCGAACAGCAGCCGATCGTGAACAACGGTTTCGAACGCCGCGAAATCGCCCGGCCGGGTGCGCGGCGTGGCAAAGCTGTAGCTGCAGCGGCTGAACGGATCGTCGTTCCAGCGCGTCACGAGGACCTGGCAAGGTGCCGGCACCGCAGCCCGATGGATATCGCGCAGCGCTGCCATCACGTCCTCGGCCACTTCCGCATCCGTCCGATGGCGAAGGACGCGATCATGGTCGCCAAGCGCGAATGCTACCAGGATGGCGGCGTCGGCATGCCAGGCGCCGGGATTCAATATCCAGGGGTAGCGGCCCGGATTGCCGCTGGCATAGCCGATATAGACGGTGTCCCGGTCCCAGAAGGCGCGATCGAAGCGCAGCACGACCTTGGTGACATGCCCGGCGCCAAGCCGCTCGATCGCGGTGGCGATGGCAGGCGGCAGCGCCGGCTCGAACGCCACATCGCCGGCTTGCAAGACGCCGATGGGGAGGGTGCAGATGGCAAAATCGGCATGAATTGCGCCGAAACTGCCGCCGATGCGGACGCCATCGGACATTACCGCCACTTCCCGCACCACCGCGCCAAGCCGGATATCGAGCCCGCGCGCCAGAAAGGTGCCAAGCTGGTCAAAGCCCCCAGGCAGCAGCCGATCGCCACCGCCGAAGGCCAGATGATCGTCAAGGGCAGTGGCACCGATTTCGGCCAGCGAGCCGCCGATATCGAATTCGAACTCGACACCGGCATGAAGGGCCAGCAACGGATCGGCGAGTGCGCCGGGGTCCAGCCGGGCCATGGCCTGTGCGACCGATTCACCCTCGGTCGCCTCTTCGACCACAACCTGTCGCAACTGGTCGAAGCGGTTCGCCGCCGCCCGGGCGTCGGCGTCCGAAACACGGCCACCACCGCTTCGATAAGCGGCGACCGAGTCATAATCGAGTCGCCGGGTGGTCACACCGGCGGCTTCGGCCAGCGCCGTCAGCGGATTGCCATCAGCGCCATGGATCGCGGCCGCACCCAGATCGATGGGCACCCCCATCGATCGGTCGGTCAGCACCCGCCCGCCGATCCGGTCCCGGGCTTCCAGCACGACGACATCGGCGCCGCGGCTCGTGGCTTCACGCGCCGCTGCCAGGCCGGCGAAACCGGCGCCGATCACCGCGATGCGGATGCCGTCGAGCCGGTCGCCCCTGATGTCGCCCATGCCGCCCCCCTGTCTAGCGCACCGCGCCGGCGACCAGCTTGTGCAGCTTCGACTGGACGTAATTGTTGCCGGCGATGATCTCGCGGCGCGCCACCATGTTCTCCTGGCCGCGGAAATCGGAAACGAAGCCCCCGGCCTCCTTCACCAGCAAAATGCCCGCCGCCACGTCCCAGTGCGAGAGGTGACTTTCCCAAAAGCCGTCAAAGCGGCCGGCCGCCACCCAGGCGAGATCGAGCGCGGCGGCGCCGAACCGACGCACGCCGGCGACTTCCGGCATGACGGCGTTCAGCACATTGGCGAAGGCAGCGCGGTCACCATGGCCGCGATAGGGAATGCCGGTGGCGATGACGCAATCGCCGAGTTCGCGGCGCGCCGAGACGCGCAGGCGGCGATCGGAAAGCCAGGCGCCGCGGCCCTTTTCGGCCCAGAAGCTTTCGCCGGTCAGCGGCTGGTGGATCAACCCGGCGACGACCTCGCCATCGACCTCGGCGGCGATCGACGTGCAGAAATGCGGCATGCCGTGCAGGAAATTGGTGGTGCCATCCAGCGGGTCGACGATCCAGCGCGAGCGGGCGTCGTTGCCGATGATCTCGCCGCCTTCCTCCAGCAACAGGCCCCAGTCCGGCCGGGCGTGGCGCAGGATCTCGACGACGGTTTCCTCGGCAGCCTTGTCGGCGTTGGAGACGAAGTCGGACGGCCCCTTGCGGCTGACCTGCAGGGCATCGACTTCGTTGAAGTCACGGCGCAGCTTCGGCGCGGCCTTGCGTGCGGCCTTTTCCATGACGGTGATGAGTGAGCTATGGGCGACCATGGCGATCCTTTGTGGCACCGCGCCCGTGGCGACAGGCGGCGAGCCGGGCTGGCGATGCGAAAGAGCGGTCCCGAAGGAAGGAGCGCGGCCTTAGCCGCTTCCCCCTGCCTTGCCAAGGTCAGCGCTGGCCGAGGACCTCGCCAAACGCCGCCACCCCTGCTCCCGGGCCTTGCGGATGGTCCCAGACCGCCCGCACCACCGCGATGAAATCGGCGCCGGCGGCGACCAGTGGCGCGGCATTGTCCGGGAAGATGCCGCCGATGGCGACGCACGGCAGCTGGCTGATCGTCGTCCACCAGCCGAGGATCGACGGGTCGGGGCGGTAATGGCTGGGCTTGGTGGTGGTGTCGTAAAAGGCGCCGAACGCGACATAATCGGCGCCGTCCTCGCCGGCTTCCATGGCGAGGTGGCGGCTGTCGTGGCAGGTGCGGCCGATCTGGGCATCGCGGCCAAGCAGCGCGCGCGCATCGGCGATGCTGCCATCGGACTGGCCGAGATGTACGCCATCGGCGCCGGCCTGCTTCGCCAGATCGGCGCGATCGTTGAGGATGAAGGCGACGTCCGCAGCCTGGCAGACCGGCAGCAGCGCATCGCAAGCGCGCAGCACCTCGGCGTCGGGCAGATCCTTCAGCCGCAACTGGAACGCCGCCACCGGGCCGCCATCGAGCGCGGCCTTCAGGCTTTCGGCGAAGGCCGGCAGCTGGATGGCCGGCGGCGAGACGACATAGAGCTGGCAGGGCGGGCGGAACTGCGGGTCGAAACGCGTCGCGAAGTCGGTCGGCAGCGGGATGGTTGCATCGGGTTCGATCATTCCTCCGCCCCTAGCCCGCAGCGGCGTCCGCGTCACCCCATCGTCACCGCCGCTGCCCCGAGCCGGGGGGCGCGCCGTTTCGGCAGCGCACCGACTTAAGGAACTCATAACGTCTTGCTGTTAACCATTTGCTCGGGGAGCTTGGGGGGAAGCCATCATGAAGATCTGCAGGATGCTGTTGGCCGCGGCCATCGCGGCGATCGGTGCAACCGGGGTAGAGGCCGGTGTCGCAACGCTCAGCTTCACCGGCGTGGCGCTGACCGACGGGGGCACGATGGCGGGCCGCTTCACCTACACCTTCGATGACGGCACATCGAGCCTGACCGGGCTGCAATCGGCGCTGATCGAGACCGATGGCGGGGGCGATTTCCCCGCGGTCAGCTGGATCCACAATGTGCCCGGCCGAACCGACAATCTGATCGACATCAATCTTCAGGATGGCGTCGGCGGCAGCCACCAGCTCGGTCTTTTTCAGTTCAACAATGCGCTGAACTATGGATATCTCATCTACCTGCCGTTCACCGGCGTCGGCACCAGCGCGAGCCTGATAACCGGGAACACGAGCTTTTCGTCGAACCTGTTCTGCATCGGGACCGACCCCAATGGCTGCACCAGCACGCAATTGCTGTCGACCGGCAACAATACGGCCGTTCTGGGCAACGGCACGGTGCCCGAGCCTGGCAGCTGGGCGCTGCTGATCGCCGGCTTCGGCATCATCGGCGCGGTCAGTCGCCGCCGGCGCACGACGCTCGTTGCGGCGTAATCGACCAGCGCCGCTCCCGATGGCGGGAGCGGCGCAACGGCCGGATTGCGCCGGTGCCGGCGTCGCCGATCAGTCGTTGCCCAGATAGATGTCGACGATCTTGTCGAGCATCGCCAGCGCTTCGGCGCGCGGGCGCTGGAAGGTGTTGCGGCCGATGATCGAGCCATTGCCGCCGCCATCGCGGATATCGCGGGCATCCTGATAGACCGAATCAGTGCCCTTGGTCGCACCGCCCGAGAAGACGACGATGCGGCGGCCGTTGAAGCAGCTCTTCACGACATGGCTGACGCGCGTCGACTGCGCCGACCAGTCATGGCCCTCATAGGACTTTTGTGCGTCCTTCTGCTCGATGTGCGCCGTCGGCAGCTTGACCTTGATGATGTGCGCGCCGGCCAGCGCCGCCATGTGCGCGGCATAAGCGCCGACGTCGAGCGCCAGTTCGCCGTCCTTGGAAATCTTGCCGCCGCGCGGATAGCTCCAGATCACCGTGGCGATGCCGACGGCCTTGGCTTCCTGGCTCAGCTCGCGGATTTCTTCCATCAGGTCGAAAATGCCGTCCGAGCCCGGATAGATGGTAAAGCCGATCGCCGAGCAGCCAAGGCGCAGCGCATCGTCGACGGTGCCGGTGACGGCCTGGTCGATGCTCGTCGCCCAGCTGTTCGAGCTGTTGACCTTGAGGATGGTCGGGATCTGCCCGGCGAAGGTATCGGCGCCGGCCTCGATCATGCCGAGCGGCGCGGCGTAAGCCGACAGGCCGGCGTCGATCGCCAGCTGGAAATGGTAATGCGGGTCATAGGCATCGGGGTTGGGCGCGAAGCTGCGCGCCGGGCCGTGCTCGAAGCCCTGATCGACCGGCAGGATGACCAGCTTGCCGGTGCCGCCGAGGCGGCCCTGCATCAGGATGCGCGCCAGATTGGCCTTGGTGCCGGGGTTGTCGCTCTCATAATTGGCCAGGATGGCGCGCACGGTCGGGGTCATGTCGGTCCTCTTCGCATACGAATGCATGCGGCTGTTAGCGGCTGCGACGCGCCCCCGCAACGCATCCGCGATATCGTAACAATCAGCAATCGAGCGCGACGACACCCGGCAAGGGCTTGCCTTCCAGCCATTCGAGGAAGGCGCCGCCGGCGGTCGAGACATAGCTGAACTTGTCGCCGACCCCGGCGTGGTTGAGCGCAGCGACGGTATCGCCGCCGCCGGCGACCGAAAGCAGGCTGCCCGATTGCGTCAGCGCCGCGGCAGTGCGGGCCAGCGCCACGGTGGCAGCGTCGAAGGGCGGAAATTCAAAGGCGCCCAGCGGGCCGTTCCACACGAGCGTGCGGCAGGTCTTCAGCGCATCGCCCAGCGCCTCGACCGCGGCGGGGCCGAGATCGAGGATCATCTCGTCCTCGGCGACTTCATGGACGTTGGCAACGCGGCACGGCACGCCGGCGCCGAAGGTCTTCGCCACGACGACGTCCCAGGGCAGATGCACGGTGCAGCCGGCGGCTTCGGCACGCGCCAGGATATCGCGCGCGGTGTCCGCCAGATCATGCTCGCACAGCGACTTGCCGACGGCGATGCCCTTGGCGGCGAGGAAGGTGTTGGCCATGCCGCCGCCGATCATCAGATGATCGACCTTGTCGACGAGATGAGTGAGCACGGCGAGCTTCGACGAGACCTTGGCGCCGCCGACCACCGCCGCCACCGGATGCTCGGGATGCGACAGCGCCTTTTCGAGCGCCTTCAGCTCGGCTTCCATGCTGCGCCCGGCAAAGGCCGGCAGGACATGCGCCAGGCCCTCGGTGGAGGCATGGGCACGGTGCGCCGCCGAAAAGGCGTCATTGACGTAGAAATCGCCTTGTCCCGCCAGCGCGGCGACGAAATCGGGCGCGTTCTTTTCCTCGCCAGCGTGGAAGCGAGTGTTTTCAAGGACGATGATGTCCCCCGGCGCCGCGCCCGCCGCCGCCGCCGCGGCAACCGGCCCGATGCAATCGCTGGCGAAGCCGACCGGGCGGCCGAGCACCCCGGCCAGCGCCGCCACCACCGGCTGCAGGCTGTCGGCCGCGACGACGGCGCCCTTGGGGCGGCCGAAATGCGCCAGCACCAGCACGACGGCGCCGCGATCGGCGAGCGTCGCCAGCGTCGGCACCGCCGCCTCCAGCCGGGTCGCGTCGGTCACCTTGCCGTCCGCCATCGGCACGTTGAGATCGACACGGACCAGGACACGCTTGCCCTGCAGGTCCGGCATGTCGTCGAGGGTGCGGAAGGCCATGAGCAGAAACTCCACGCCCCTCCCGCGAGCGGGAGGGGAGAAGAAAGGGAAGAATTTTTACAGGAACTTGCCCATCGCCACGGCGGTATCGGCCATGCGGTTGGAGAAGCCCCATTCATTGTCATACCAGCTGACAACGCGCACCAGCTCACCATCGATCACCGCGGTCTCCAGGCTGTCGATCGTCGAGGACGCCGGATTGTGGTTGAGATCGATCGAAACCAGCGGTTCGTCGCTGAAATCGAGGATGCCCTTCAGTTCGTTGTTCGCCGCCGCCAGCAGCGCGGCGTTGACTTCATCGCGCGTCACCTTGCGGCCAGGCACGAAAGTCAGATCGACGAGGCTGACGTTCGGCGTCGGCACACGCACCGCCGAGCCATCGAGCTTGCCCTTCAGCTGCGGCAGCACTTCGCCGACAGCGCGGGCGGCGCCGGTCGTCGTCGGGATCATCGACATGGCGGCGGCGCGGGCGCGGCGCGGGTCCTCATGGATCTGGTCGAGGATGCGCTGATCGTTGGTATAGCTGTGGATCGTCGTCATCAGGCCGCGAACCAGGCCGAATTCACGATCGAGCACCATGGCGACGGGCGCCAGGCAGTTGGTGGTGCACGAGGCGTTGGAGACGACCTTGTGGTCGCCGGTCAGCTTGTCGTGGTTGACGCCATAGACGACCGTCAGATCGGCGCCCTTGGCCGGCGCCGAGACCAGCACGCGCCTGGCGCCGGCATCAATGTGCAGCCGGGCCTTGTCGGCGGCGGTGAAGAAGCCGGTGCATTCGAGCGCGATATCGACGCCCATGTCACCATGCGGCAGCTTCGCCGGGTCACGCTCGGCAGTGACGCGGATGCGCTTGCCGTCGACAACGATGGCGTCGCCATCGACTTCGACGGTGCCCGGATAGGCACCATGGACCGAATCGCGCTTCAGCAGCCGGGCATTGGCGGCAGCGTCGGCGAGATCGTTGATGGCAACAACCTCGATATCGCTGCGACCTGATTCATGGATGGCACGCAGCACATTGCGGCCGATACGACCGAAACCGTTGATGGCGACCTTGATGGCCATGGCGAGAACTCCTTTGTGTCGTCGCGAGGCGGATAGGCCCGGCGATTGCTGCAACGCAATAGGGTTGGCGCGTCTAGGCCGCCAATCGGGCCTGCACCGCTTCGGCGATATGGGCGGCAGTCAGGCCGAAATGTTGGTAAAGCGCCTCGATCGGGGCCGAGGCGCCAAAGCTGTCGACACCAAAATTGAGCCCGTCATTGCCGGTGTAGCGCTGCCAACCCAGGGTGACGCCGGCCTCCACCGAGACGATCAGCGCGTCGCCGGGCAGGATATCGGCGCGATATGCCGCCGGCTGCGCGTCGAACGCTTCCCAGCAGGGCATCGAGACGACATCGCAGCCGATGCCGGCGGTTTCGAGAGTGGCGGCGGCGGCAACCGCGATTTCGACCTCGGAGCCGGTGGCCAGGAACACGACGCGGCGCGCGGCCACCGCGGCACGCAGGCGATAGCCACCGCGGGCGGTGAGATTCTCGTCAGCCGTCAGCCGCAGCTGCGGCAGATTCTGCCGGCTGAGCGCCAGTACCGAGGGGCGAGTTTGGTCGGCAAGGGCCAGCGCCCAGGCCTCGGCGGTCTCGACCGTGTCGCAGGGGCGATAGACGGCGAGGTTGGGGATGGCGCGCAGGCTGAGCAGATGCTCGACCGGCTGGTGCGTCGGGCCGTCCTCGCCAAGGCCGATGCTGTCATGCGTCAGCACATAGACGACCCGGGCGTGCTGCAGCGCCGACATGCGGATGGCATTGCGCATGTAATCGGAGAAGACGAGGAAGGTGCCGCCATAGGGCACGACGCCGCCGTGCAGCGCCATGCCGTTCATCGCTGCCGCCATGCCGAATTCGCGAATGCCATAATAGACATAGCGGCCAGCGTAATCAGCGGCGGTCAGCGGCGACTGGTCCTTGGTGCGCGTATTGTTGGAGCCGGTGAGATCGGCCGAGCCGCCGAGCAGCGCCGGCCAGGCCGGATTGACCGCGGCCAGCGCCAGTTCCGAGGCCTTGCGGGTGGCGATCTTCTGCGGCGCGGCGATCAGCGCGGCGATATGGGCATCGAGCGCGGCCGTTGCGGCGGCCGGCATCGCGCCCGACAGGCGATCGGCGAAATCGGCGGCGTGCGGCGAGGCGGCGAGCCGGGCTTCCCAGGCCTCGCGCGGCGCAGTGCCGCGGGCGCCGATTTCCTGCCAGGCCGCGGCGATGTCGGCGGGGATCTCGAACGGGCCCGCCGTCCAGCCGAGCGCGGCGCGGGCACCGGCGATTTCGTCGGCGCCGAGCGGCGAACCATGCGACCCGCTGGTGCCCGCCTTCTTCGGCGCGCCGAAGCCGATGGTGGTGCGGCAGGCGATCAGCGACGGCCGCGGATCGGCGGCGGCAGCGGCGAGCGCCGCATCGATGGCGTTGAAATCATGGCCGTCACAGGCAACGACATGCCAGCCGGCAGCGGTGAAGCGCCCGGCCATGTCCTCCGAGGTCGACAGCGCGGTCGGGCCGTCGATCGAGATGCGGTTGTCGTCCCAGATGACGTTCAGCCGGCCGAGCTTGAGATGGCCGGCGAGGCCGATGGCTTCCTGCGAAATGCCTTCCATCAGGCAGCCATCGCCAGCGATCACCCAGGTGCGGTGATCGACGAGATCGTCGCCAAAGCCGGCATTGAGATGACGCTCGGCGATCGCCATGCCAACAGCAGTGGCGAGCCCCTGCCCCAGCGGCCCGGTGGTGGTCTCGACGCCGGCGAGCTCGAAATTCTCGGGATGGCCGGCGCAGGGGCTGCCCATCTGCCGGAACGCCTTGATGTCGGCGATCGTCGGCCGTTCATAGCCGGTGAGATGCAGCAGCGCATAGATCAGCATGGAGCCATGGCCGGCGGAGAGCACGAAGCGGTCGCGATCGGGCCAATCAGGCCGTTTCGGATCAAACTTCAGATGATTTCGAAACAATATGGTTGCAGCATCCGCCATGCCCATCGGCATGCCCGGATGGCCCGAATTCGCCGTCTCGACAGCATCCATGGCAAGAGCACGGATGGCATTGGCCATGGAACGGAGGTCGGACATGCGGGCGATCGCCTCGACGGGGGATGGGAAAGAACGGTCGACCTGCCGGGCACGTCGAATCTTGGCCGACATAGGCCAGAGAGGAAGCGATGCGCAACCGCGCCGGGGCATGGGGCGTTTGCCTTTCAGCGACGGTCAGAAGCCCGGCCATCGCCGTGTTGGCACCATGGGTGTCAACAATAATTACACGCATGTCATGGCTTTGCACTCAAACTTTAACCTGAGTTAAAATAAATTGACTCATCGTGAGTCATCCTCTTACGATCAGCCAACAAATTGCTGATTCCTTGCAGAAACAGCAAGCGAGCGCGAGGTGGGGATCATGGCGAAGCACGGTGTCGTGCAGTCGGTGTCAGGTCGCAATATCTGTGCGTCATTGACCACAATCACGCGGCTGGAAACGGCCCTCGATCGGCTGGAGCGGCTGCTGATCGAGCGCGAGGCGGAAATCCTTCGCCTGCGGCGGATCGAAAATGTCGCCATCGAAGCGCTGACCGAGCTCGACCTGTTGCTCGATCCGGCCGGCACCAGCAGTGCTTCGGTCAAATGCGGCCGGGATCACCCCCACGCCGGCGATTTCGACGGCGGGCGCAGCCTGCCGGCATCGCTGCGTGGCACCGCCCTGGCGGCGGATGCGCTGGCCGATACTTCGGCGCTTCACTTCACCCGCAAGGCGGCACACGCCTGATCGTGGCACCACCCCCTGCGCTGCCGCGCCTCCTGCGAGTGCGCCGGCATGGCTGACGTCACCGTATCGATCGGCGGCCGCATCTACCCGCTGTCCTGCCGCGATGGCGACGAAGCGCGGGTCGCGGAGCTTGCCGGCGAACTGGCCAGCAAGGCCGAGGGCCTGACCCGATCGCTGGGGCCGATGAGCGAGGCGCGCCTGTTGCTGATGGCCGGCCTGATGGTCGCCGACGAACTGCACGACCTGCGCCAGAGCAAGCTTGCCGATTGGGTAACGCCCCCTGCCCCCGCTGGCCATGGTACCGTCGACAGTCACGCTGCCCAGGCCCAGCTCGACGACCTGGCCGCGCGGGCCGAGGCGCTGGTCGATCGGCTCGGCGGCCAGAACGGCGCCTCCCATCCCGACGCCTCTCATCCCGGCGCCTCTCATCCCGGCGGTTGAGCCCGGCGCCGCGACACCCTATATCGAAGGCAGGCGGGTACTGCCCGGCACGAGCGCTGAGCATCCCTGAGGCGATATCTATCCTGAGGGGGCTGGCACTGGGCAGATCCTGGTCTGCCACAACTGGTCCCCACCTGGCGTCTTCGGCGTCAGAGGATCCTCTTGCAACGACCCATGGTGGTCCCGCCGAACCCCCTCGCCCGATCGGCAGCCGTTGACCGCGATCCATCCTGATGATCCCAAGCCGGCGCTGCGGGCGTTCTTCCGCCAGCAGCGCGCCGCGCATGTCGCCGCCATGGCGCCGGCGGCACGCGAGTCGCTGGAACGGCAGCTTGCCGGCATCATCGCGCCGGCGCTGGGACGGCCGCGCCATCCGGCGAGCTATGCTTCGGTCGGCGCCGAGATCGACCCGCGCTTCGTCGAGGAGCGGCTCGGGCCGCACGCCTTTCCGCGCATCGCCGGCCCGGGCGAAATGACCTTCCACATCGCCGCCTGGCGCGATCTTGTCCCGGGGCCGATGAACATCCCGCAGCCGGCCCCCATGGCGCCCCGCATCGAGCCGGACCTGCTGCTGGTGCCGCTGCTCGCCGCGACGCCGGCCGGCGTCCGCCTCGGCCAGGGCGGCGGCTATTACGATCGCGCCCTCGCCCGGCTGCGCGCTGCCGGCGCCGTCCTTGCCATCGGTCTTGCCTGGGATGTGCAGGTGACCGACGATCTGCCCAGCGAACCCTGGGACCAGCGGCTCGATTGGCTCGCGACACCGACGCGCCTTTTCGACTGCCGCCGGGCCGGCTAACAGGCGGCATGAAACCGCTTCCCGAGCCCAGCTGGCGCAAGCCCGCCGGCATTTTCCTGCTGATCGCCTATATGGCCGTCTATGCGATCGTCGCGGCGCGCCTGGCCGGCATGCTCGGCGAGCTGCCGACCATCCTGCTGGTGCCGCTGTATCTCGCCCTCGGCCTGGCCTGGGTGCTGCCGCTGCGGCCGCTGCTGCTGTGGATGAACACCGGCCAATGGAGGCTGCGCAAATGACCCCCGCCACCGCACCCGCGCGCGCCGCCGATGCTGTTCTGGAGCCTGCCCGCTGCACCACCATGGTCGAGGTGCGCGCCGGCGTCGACGCGCTCGACCGCGAGATCGTCGCGCTGCTGGTTCGCCGCTTCGGCTATATGGACGCTGCCGCCCGCATCAAGACCGATCGCGGCGCGGTGCGCGACGAGGCGCGCAAGGCCCAGGTCATCGCCAATGCCGATGCCGCCGCGGTCGCCGCCGGCATGGCGCCCGGCGTCATCGCGGCCCTGTGGGAACAATTGGTCGAAAGCTCGATCGCCCATGAACTGAAAGCCTGGGACGCGGCACGGCGTTCGTGAGGCAGACGATGCCCGTCCGGCAACCCGGACAGTGGCGCGAGTGACGGGGCTCGAACCCGCGACCTCCGGCGTGACAGGCCGGCGCTCTAACCAACTGAGCTACACCCGCATGGTCCCTGCGGAAGCGGCGGGATAGGGACGCCCCCGCGGCGTGTCAAGCGGCGTTTCCACTGGCGGCGATGATCGCCGACGGTGGATGACAGCGCGCCCGCCGCCCGCTAACCAGCCGGCATGACCATGCCCGATCATGCCGGTTCCGTCGGCCGCCTGCTCAGTCTCCTCGATGTCGAGCCGCTGGAGCTCGACCTGTTCCGCGGCCAGTCCACCAAGGAGGGCTGGCAGCGCGTCTATGGCGGCCAGGTGGTGGCGCAATCGCTGATGGCAGCAACCAAGACCGTCGATCCGGCGCGGCTGTGCCATTCGCTGCACGGCTATTTCATCCGCCCCGGCGATCCCGGCCACCCCATCGTCTATCAGGTGATGCGCGATCGCGACGGCCAGAGCTTCACCACCCGCCGCGTCATCGCCATCCAGCATGGCCGGCCGATCTTCAACATGGCGGCGTCGTTCCAGATCGAGGAAGGCGGCCTCAGCCACGGCAGCCCGTTGCCGGACGCTCCCGATCCCTTGGGGCTGAAGACCGATTCCGAATGGGCGCTGCTCAATGCGGCGCGCGCGCCAGAGCCCCACCGCACCAACTGGCTGACCCGCGAGCGCCCGATCGAATTCCGCGCCATCGATCCGGTCGACAGCCTGGCGCCGGTGGCGCGGCCGCCGCAGGTACAATATTGGTGCCGCACCGCCGCACCGACCAGCGTCACCCCCGCCGTCGCGCGCGCGCTGTTCGCCTATGCCAGCGACATGACGCTGCTCGATACCTGCATGCTGCCGCACGCCATCGCCTGGCATGATCCGCGGCTGCAGGTTGCCAGCCTCGATCACGCCATCTGGTTCCACACCACGCCCGACCTCAATGATTTCCTGCTGTTCGACCAGGATTCGCCGGTTTCGGGCGGCGGCCGCGGCCTCAACCGCGCGCTGGTGTTTTCCCGCGCCGGTGAGATGGTGGCGACGGTGCAGCAGGAAGGGCTGATCCGCTTCCGCGAGGGGTGACGGCGGAGCAGTGGGTCATCCCGGGCTTGACCCGGGACCCAGATGCGCTTTCGGCGCCTCGCGAAGAGAAACGGGGCCCCGGGTCAAGCCCGGGGTGACAGGAGATGCAGACGCGCGCGCCCTCAATCGCTGTCCGTCTCTCCCATTGGCGCCGCCACCGCCGCATCGAACTGGCGGTCGCGGAACACCCGCGCGAAGGCGGCTTCGTCGATGCCGCCTTCCCAGCGCGAGACGACGACGCAGGCCACCGCATTGCCGATGAAATTGGTCAGCGAGCGGCATTCCGACATGAAGCGATCGACGCCGAGGATCAGCGCCATGCCGGCGACCGGCACCGATGGCACCACCGACAGCGTCGCCGCCAGCGTGATGAAGCCTGCCCCCGTAACCCCGGCGGCGCCCTTGGAACTGAGCATCGCGACGCCGAGCAGCAGCAGCTGGTCCCCGAGGCTCAGCTCGATCCCCGTCGCCTGGGCAATGAACAGCGCCGCCATGGTCATGTAGATGTTGGTGCCGTCGAGGTTGAACGAATAGCCGGTGGGCACGACCAGGCCGACGATCGGCTTGGGGCAGCCGGCCGCCTCCATCTTGGCAATCAGGCTGGGCAGCGCGCTTTCCGAACTCGACGTGCCGAGCACCAGCAGCAGCTCGCCGCGCAGATAGCGGATCAGCGTGAGGATCGAAAAGCCCGCCGCCCGCGCCACGAGGCCCAATATGCCGAGCACGAAGATCAGCGAGGTCAGGTAGAAGGTGCCGACCAGCGCCGCCAGATTGGCCACCGAATCAAGGCCGTATTTGCCGATGGTGAAGGCGAAGGCGCCGAGCGCGCCGATCGGGGCGGCCCGCATGAAGATCGCCACCAGCCGGAACATCGCGGCGGCGGCTGCCTCCAGCACCGCCAGCAGCGGCGCGCCGGCCGGGCCGACCAGCGCCAGCGCCGCGCCGAAGCCGATGGCGACGAACAGCACCTGCAGCAGATTGCCCTCGGCAAAGGCGCCGAGGAAGGTGTCCGGGATAATGGCGAGCAGGAAGCCGGTGATCGAGGTGTCGTGCGCCTTGGCGACATAGCTGGCGACGGCGCCGGCATCGAGGCTGGCCGGATCGGCGCCGAAGCCGTCCCCCGGCCGCACGACATTGCCGACGATCAGCCCGACGATCAGCGCCAGCGTCGACAGGGCGAGGAAATAGACCATCGCCCGCGCCGCCACCCGCCCGACCTTGCCGAGATCGCGCATGCCGGCGATGCCGGTGACGATGGTGAGGAACACCACCGGCGCGATGACCATCTTGACGAGCTTGATGAAGGCATCGCCCAGCGGCTTCAGCGCGACGCCGGTATCGGGCGCGAAATGGCCGATGGCGCCGCCGATCGCGATGGCGGCGAGCACCTGGACATAAAGCTGCTGGTGCAGCCGCCGCGGCGGCGGTGGCGCCGCGGCGACAGCGGGCGATCGAATGGCGATGGCGGCCTCCCCTGATGAGAGCATGACGCTAGCCGTGTCGGCGACGGGAATGAAGCGTTTCGATGCACCGGCCCGCCGTGCCTGGCAGCGGCGGTACGCGCCGTTGCGGCCGATACCGCCAAAGCGGATCGACACCATGCTGAAACGATTGCGTCATCCGGCGGTCACCGCCAAAAGGAACGAATTGTCCGGAGACACCCGATGGTTGCCCTCACCCGCCCCGAAGGCACCTTGCCCGAGGACCTGCATGTCTCGCGGCGCAGCTTCGCCGCGCTGGTCGCGGCCGGCTATGCCGCGATGGGCAGCGCCGCCGAAGCAGCCGCCATCACCACGCCGACCGATGGCCTGCTTGTCGATGGCGTGGTGCTGCCCGGCGGCCTGCCCGCCTATGTGGCGCGGCCGGCGGATCGCCGGGCGCATGCGGCGATCATCGTCGTCAACGAAGTCTTCGGCGTGCACGAATATATCCGCGATACCTGCCGCCGCCTGGCCCGCGCCGGCTATGTCGCCATCGCGCCCGAATTCTTCTACCGCAACGATCCCGGCCGCAGCCTGGCGACATCGACCGATTTTCCCGCCATCATGCGCATCGTCGGTGCCGCCCGCAACGAACAGGTGATGGGCGATGTCCGCACCACGCTCGACTGGCTGGCGGCGCAGGCCTTTGTCGACAACCGCCGGCTCGGCATCACCGGCTTCTGCTGGGGCGGCGCCGTCACCTGGATGGCGGCGGCACGCTTTCCGCAGCTGCAGGCCGGAGTCGCCTGGTATGGCCGGCTGGTCGGCCCGCGCCCCGGCCAGGCGACGAACGAGAACCGGCCCTGGCCGATCGACGTGGTCAACGAGCTGCGCGCGCCGGTTCTCGGCCTCTATGGCGGGCTCGACAAGGGCATC
Organism: Sphingomonadales bacterium; assembly: GCA_027489695.1. GTDB lineage: Bacteria > Pseudomonadota > Alphaproteobacteria > Sphingomonadales > Sphingomonadaceae > Sandarakinorhabdus. The sequence goes on along the minus strand of JAIXZK010000113.1, from coordinate 7,462 downwards.
CCCGCTGCGGATGTCAGCGCCATGCAGGCGGCCCTGCGCGCCGCCGGCACCGCCGGCAGCAGCATCATCGTCTACCCCGATGCCGATCACGGCTTCCACGCCGATTACCGCGCCAGCTACAATGCCCGCGCCGCCACCGACGGCTGGACGCGGATGCTGGCGCATTTCCGCAGCCATGGCGTGCCGGCGACGCGGGGCTGAGCCGGTCTGCTGCGCCCCGCCCGAAAGCCGGGGTGAGAGGGGTCAGATGTCCGCCGTGTCCGACACCGGCTCGCCTTCGTCGCCGGTGAACTGGTCGAGCAGCCAGGCCGCCGCCGGGCCGGGCGGCCGGTCACGCCGCCAGATGCCGCTGAACCGATAGCGTCCGCCCGGCGCTTCCGGCACCGCCAGCCGCACCAGCGTCCCGGCCGCCAAATCGGCCTCGACCAGCGGCAACGGCATGTTGCCCCAGCCGATGCCTTCGCGCAGCAGCGCATGCTTGGCGCCGAGATCGGCGAGCCGCCAGCTGCGCGGGCTGAGCACCGAAAAATCCTGGCCCTCGGTCAACGGCGAGCGATCGGTGAGCACCAGCTGCAGATGATCGCGGGCCGCCCCCGGCGCGATGCCGCCCATGCGCGCCAGCGGGTGACCGGGCGCCGCCACCGGCACCAGTTGCACCGCTCCGGCTGTCACCGTCTCCAGCCCTTCGACCCCCGTCGCCAGTGGCCCCGAGATGCCGACAATGGCGCGGCCGTCCTGGACCAGCGCGGTGACGGCGCCCAGCGCCTCGACGTGCAGGCGCAAGGTCACCGTCGGATAATGTTCGGCAAAGGCGCGCAGCACGGCACCGAGCCGCGGCGCCGGCAGCATGACATCGACGGCAAGGTTGACCTCCGCCTCCAGGCCGTCGAGCAGACCCTTGACCTTGGCGCGCAGGCCATCGACGCCCTGCGCGACGGCACGCGCTTCGGCGAGCACGGCGCGGCCGGCATCGGTAAGCACCGGCTTGCGCGTGCCCTCGCGGTCGAACAGCAGGACGCCGAGCTGCATTTCGAGGTTGGCGATGCCATAGCTGACCACTGAAACGGCGCGATGCAGCCGGCGACCGGCCGCGGCGAAACTGCCGGTATCGACGACGGCCAGGAACAGCCGCAACTGATCGAGCGTCGGGGTGCCGGGATTGCTCATTTCAACTTTCTCGAACGTGTGCGGCAATATTATCCGACTGAACGCACGAGTGGAAGCCGCCTATATCCCTGCCATCGCCGCGGCGCCGCCCCTGCGCGCCGCGCCAGCAACAGGAGCCTGACAATGATCGAACTGCGACCGCTCGCGAGCCTGGGTGGTGCCAACCACGGCTGGCTCGACGCCAAGCATCATTTCTCCTTCGCCGGCTATCATGATCCGGCGCGGATGAACTGGGGTGCGCTGCGCGTCTGGAACGACGACACCATCGCGCCGAAATCCGGCTTTCCACCGCATCCGCACCGCGACATGGAAATCATCACCTATGTCCGCGAAGGCGCGATCAGCCACCGCGACAGCCTGGGCAACAGCGGCCGCACGATCGCGGGCGATGTGCAGGTGATGAGCGCCGGCACCGGCATCACCCACGCCGAATACAATATGGAGGACGTGACCACCCGCATCTTCCAGATCTGGATCGAACCGACGCGGCGCGGCGAGCAGCCTGGCTGGGGCGCCCGCCCCTTCCCGCGCGGCGAGCGTTCGGGGGCATTCGTGGTGCTGGCCAGCGGCTTCGAGGGTGACGGCGACGCCCTGCCGATCCGCGCCGACGCCCGGGTGGTGGCGGCAACGCTGAAGGCCGGCGAGACCGCCGAATATCGGCTCGGCAGCGATCGTCGCGGCTATCTGGTGCCAGCCACCGGTGCGATCGAGATCGACGGCATCCGCGTCGATGCCCGTGACGGCGCCGCCATCCGGGACCTCGAGACGCTGCGGGTCACGGCGATCGCCGACAGCGAGCTCGTGCTCGTCGACGCCGCCTAGTCGAGAGGGTAGCCGGGCTTCGTCCCGGCTACCCATGCCCGGCGCGGCAGGCCAAGAGCACAAGGGGGGATGGCGGCCCGCGGCCGCGGCTTGCTCGCGCTGGCCGGGATCTGGCTGGGGCGGCAGGATTCGAACCTACGAATGCCGGTACCAAAAACCGGTGCCTTACCGCTTGGCGACGCCCCAGTGCGAAGGCAACGCCCCTAAGGCGGTGCTCCCTCGCCGGCAACAGGAAATTCCGTCGCGGGGCTATTCCGCCGGCTGTGCCGCGGGCAGCCGGGTGGTGGCCATCACCATCGCATAGCCGGCAAATGCCAGCATCAGCCAGAACAGGCCGGTGCCCGGCACCAGCAGCGCGCCGGCGTTCGGCACCGCCACCAGCGCCAGATAGATCCACAGCCCGCGCGGCCAGCCGAGCCGGGCATGGAGATGATGGTGCAGGTGATCGCGATCGCCCTCGAACGGCGATCGCCGGCGCAACGCACGCACCGCCATCAGCCGCACCGTATCGAAAACCGGAATCGCGAACAGCACCGCCACATCATCGGCGCGCATCACTTCAAAATCATGATTATAGGCGTGGATGGCGACGAGGCCGAACAGCGCCGACATCGCATAGCTGCCGCCGTCGCCCAGGAACAGGCGCCCGGCCATGTTGAACCGCCAGGTCAGTGCCAGCGCGGCGCCGGTGGCGGCCAGCACCGGCAGCATCGCCGGGGCGACATGAAAGGCCAGCACCACTGTCCAGATCAGCCCCATGCCGCTGACAATGCCATTCTTGCCATCGGCCATGTTGACCGCATTGAGCAGGCCGACGAGGCACAACAGGCTGAAGCCGGCGCCCCAGCCGTCCAGCATCCAGATCCGGTCATCACCGGCGAAGCGCAGGAAGGTGACGCCGAAATCCGGCGCCTCCGCCAGCACCAGCAACAGCACCGCCACCGCCGCCGCGAGGCGCAACAGCGGCGAAAGATGAAAGCGATCGTCGGCCGCCCCGATGGCGAACATCACCGCCACCGCCACCGCCAGCCAGGCGAGGTGCAGGGCCGGCACCGCACCGGACAGTTGCGACGCCAGCAGCGCCGATGCGACGGCAGCGGCGGCAACCGCGATGCCGCCGACCAATGGCGTCACGACGCTGTGGCGCTTGCGGCCACCGGCGGTATCGGGATAATCGAGCAGATGCAGCGCCTTGCCGATCGCGCCGGCGTTGGCGCCGACGAGCCAGGCGATCACGGCACCACCGATCGCTGCCGCGGCGACGGCGAGCATCTGGGCGGGATCGGCGGTAAACATGGTCACGCCTCCTTCGACACGGCGGCCCGTCGCGGCCACCTGGCGCCCCCCAATGCAACCCCCCGGTCACCTGCGCCCTCTAGCCGGGGCGAGTGTTCCTGCGCAATGCTGCCGGACAAGGAGATATCACCATGACGGTTCTTGTTACAGGGGCGGCCGGGTTCATCGGCAGCCATGTCGCCCAAGCGTTGCTGGCGCGCGGTGAACGGGTGGTCGGGCTCGACAATCTCAACGCCTATTATGATCCGGCCCTGAAGCAGGCGCGACTGGCCGGCCTGATCGGCGACACCGACCGGTTCCACTTTGTCCGCGGCGATTTCGCCGATCCGGTGACGGTCGCCGCGCTGCCGCATATCGATCGCATCGTCCATCTCGGCGCCCAGGCCGGCGTGCGCCATTCGATCGACGCGCCGCGCGACTATGGCCATTCCAACCTTGTCGGCCATCTCGAGATCCTCGAACTGGCGCGCACGCGCGGGGTCCGCCACCTTGTCTATGCCTCGTCGTCCTCGGTTTATGGGGACACCGCCGCCCTGCCCTTCAGCGCCGAAGCCCGCGCCGACGCGCCGGTAAGCCTCTACGCTGCCAGCAAGAAGGCCGGCGAGCTGCTCGCCGAAAGCTATGCGCACCTGTACCGCATCCCGATGACCGGCCTGCGCTTCTTCACCGTCTATGGCCCCTGGGGCCGGCCAGACATGGCGCTGTGGCGCTTCACGACACGCGTTCTCGCCGGCGAGCCGCTGCCGATCTACAATGGCGGCGCGATGAAGCGCGATTTCAGCTACATCGACGATATCGTGGCGGGCGTGCTGGCCGCGCTCGACCGGCCACCCGCCGACAATGGCGCCGCCAAGCCGGGCGGCTCGCTGGGCCCGCATGCACTCTACAATCTCGGCAACGACCGGCCGGAGCCACTGCTCGAACTCGTCCGCCTCATCGGCGCTGCCTGCGGGCGCGAGCCGGTCCTGGAGTTGCTGCCGATGCAGGCTGGCGATGTGACGGCCACCTGGGCCGATATCGGCCCGGCGCGTCGTGATCTCGGCTATGATCCGCAGACGCCGCTGGCCATCGGCGTGCCGGCATTCGTCGACTGGTATCGCGGCTATACCGCCGGCTGATCGACGCCCGCCTGCGCCAGCAGCCGCCGCGCTTCGGCGACATGCAGCACTTCGACCATCCGGCCCTGATAGGTCGCGACCCCGGCGCCGGCAGCCAGCGCCGCTTCATAGGCGGCGATCATGCCGTGCGCCGCGGCGATTTCGGCGGCCGCGGGCGAAAAGGCGATATTGCACGGTTCGACCTGGCTCGGATGGATCAGCGTCTTGCCATCGAAGCCGAGCATCACCGCCTGGCGCGCTTCGGCGGCAAAGCCGTCGCCGTCGCGGATATCGGTGAAGACGCCATCGAACACGGCGATCTCCGCTGCCCGCGCCGCCAGCACGATGGCGGACAGGCTGTAGAGCAGCGGCGTGCGCGCCGCATCGGGCCGGCAGTGCAGGTCCTTGGCCATATCGGCCATGCCGGCAACCAGCGCCGCGACCCCCGGCACCGCCGCGATGGCCGCCGCCGCGAGCACGCCGCGCGGCGTTTCGATCATCGCCCAGACTGGCTTGCCGCCGGCGGCGGCAACGACGGCAGTGGCCTCTTCGGGGCTGTCGACCTTGGGCACCAGCACCGCGGCGAACGGCGCTGCGGCGGCGGCGGCGAGATCCGCGGCGAACCAGGGCGTCGTGGTGCCGTTGACGCGCAGGATGAGTTCACGCCGGCCCCAGCCGCCCGCCTGCGCGGCCGCCACCGCCGCCGCGCGCGCATTGGCCTTGGCGTCGGGCTGCACCGCATCTTCGAGATCGAGGATCACGCAATCGGCCGGCAAGGTCCGCGCCTTGGCGATGGCAGATTCCCGATTGGCGGGGAGGTAGAGGACGGAGCGGCGCGGGCGCGGCATATCGGTCATTCTGGTGCTTTCCTTGGTCGGACTGCTTCAGCAATTTCGCCGCGACACGGCAAGCCAGCATGGCTGTGACCGCCGCGCCAGCCGCGACAAATAGGATTTGCGTTGCCGGAATCGAAAGTTAACCTTCCGTGATATCCTGGCCGCGGCGCTGTGCATCGGACGCATCGCCTCGCGCTGGTTGCCGACAGCTGGAAGCATTTGTCATGTCCGATCCGTCAACGCCGACCTTCGCCGATCCGTCCGCCGATTGCACCGTCACCGCGGACTTCACGCTGCCGCAGGAGCGGCTGCTGCCCTATGTGACCTTCTTCTACTCGATCGAAGCGTCCGGCCCGCTCAGCGACTTTCTCTACCCCGAATGGGGCGCGGTGCGCTTCATGATCAGCGGCAATTGGCATGTTTCCAATCCGGGCTTCGACGATGGCGGGCGGCAGGATGCCGTGCTGTTCGGGCCGACCGATCGCCACGGCCGCATCCTCGCCGATGGCGGCAAGACGGTGGGGTTCAGCCTGTCGGCGATCGGCTGGCACCGGCTGATCGGCAATGCCGCCGGGCGCATGGCCAACCGCGTCGTGCCACTGGCCGACCGGCTGGGCATGGAGGGCATGGCGCTGCGCGCGCAAATCCAGGCCGATCGCTGCTTCGCCGACAGCGTTGCGCGCTTCGAACAATTGCTGCTCGGCCTGCTCGATCGCCGCCCGCCGGTGGGGGAAACGGTGCTGGCCGTCGATCGGGCGCTGCGCGACCGCCCCGCCACCACGGCCGAATTCGCGGCGGGCGCCGGCGTCTCCGAACGCACGCTGCATCGCATCTGCGTCGATGCCTTCGGCTTTCCACCCAAGCGGCTGATGCGGCGCCAGCGCTTTCTCGACACCATGGGGCGGGTGCGCACGGCGGTCGGCGAGGCGCTGGGCGAAGCGCTCGACCCGGCCTATTTCGACCAGTCGCATTTCTATCGCGATTTCCGTGATTTCCTGGGGATGACGCCTCGGGCCTATTTCGGCGCGCCACGGCCGTTGATGGCGGCCGCCGCCGAAGCCCAGACAAAGGCCGGCGTCACGCTGTCGTTCAAGTTGCCGCCGCCGCCCGAGGCGTGACGGCAACCTCAAGCCGCTGACTCCAGCCGCGGCGCGATGATTGTCGTCAGCGGCAAGTGTGGCGAACTTTTCCAATACCCGCTGTTAACCATTGCCTAGGTTTGCGGTCACGCCTGCCGGCAACGGTAGGCTGGCGACCCGCCTGCGGCGGTCGGACAGTGGCAAAACGGGGGAAATTCATCATGACGATCAAGCCGAACATGATCATCGCCGCGCTGGCGCTCGGGCTTGCGGCGCCGGCGGCGGCGGCCAATTTCACCTTCCAATACACCTTGCTGGAACCCGGCAATGTGGTGACCGGATCCTTCTCCGGCGACCGGGCCGGCAATTCCGTCACCAACATAAGCAACATCGCCATCGCGCTCAACGGCACGTCGTTCAGCGGCACCGTCAACGCCTATGGTTACACCGGCTATAATGGTCCGAGCGGACCCAATTCGACCCAAGTGGACAACTTTGTTCTCGGCGGCGCCATTGTCTCGTTCAATGCACTGGAGAGCAATTTTCTGTTCATGAACACCCTGCCGGGCATCGAGACCGACGATGATGTGTTTTACATTTTCCCCTGGAGCAACGGCGGTGCCAATCAGGTCGCCACGCAGATCCGGTTGAACGGCGTTTCGCCGAACCAGTACAACGGCAATCTGATCCCACAGAACTGGTCGCTGACCGAAGTGACGGCCGGTGTGCCCGAGCCGGCGACCTGGCTGATGCTGCTCACCGGTTTCGGCCTGGTCGGTGCCGTGTCGCGCCGCCGCAAGCCGGTCGTTGTCGCGGCCTGACCGATCCAGCCGTCGCTGCACGGGCCGGCAACGGCGCGTGCAGCGATGGCCGCCTCAATCCGCATCCCATCCGGAAAGCCGCCCGCGCAGCTTGCCGAGCGCCGCTTTCTTGATCTGACAGACCCGCGCCGCACCGACCCCGAGCACCAGGCCGATCTCCTCCAGGTTCAGTTCCTCGACGAAGTAGAGCTGCAGGACCATGGCCTCGCGTTCGGGCAAAAGGCTCACGGCAGCGGCGATCGCCGCCTGGCGCTTCTTCGCTTCCAGCTGGTCATGGGCATCGGGGCCGTCATCGGCGAACCAGTCGCTGTGATCGGAATAGACATCGTCGATGGATTCGGTTT
>JAIXZK010000232.1 GCA_027489695.1 Sphingomonadales bacterium | reverse complement strand
GTGTTGCGCGCCAGCCGGAAACGATAGCGCCCGCCGATGTCGACATTGGCGCGTGCCGGAATCGCGACCCGGTTGCTGACCGTGGCGGTTTCGGCGCTGCGCCACGCCAGCTTGGTATCGAGCGAGACCCCGGGCAGCCACGGCGGCCGCCAATCGGCGCTGATCTCGATGCGCTGGTCGATGGCCCCAACCGGGCGATTGCCAATCCGGCCCTGCACCACCGCGTCCCCGGTCACCCTGGGCCAGAGCAGCACTGCACCGGCGACGATGCTGACATTGCGGGTCACCGGCCCCGCCACCGACAATTCCACGCCGCGATTGATGACATCGCCGAGCACATCGAAGCGGTTGGCGGCATCCAGGTTGAAATAGGGCTTGGAGATGTCGAACACGCCGGCGACCAGCTTGATGTCGGGCGTCACGGCAAAGCGCAGCCCGGCATCGAACTGGCGGGTGCGGATCGCCGGCAGCGCCTCGTTGCGGTTGGCGGCATTGCCGGGCGCGATGCCGCTTTCCTCCAGCCCGGTCACCGCCCCGGCATAGAGCACCAGCCGGGACGTGATGTTGGCCGCGATGGTGATGTTGTAGAGCAGCGGCCGCGCATCGGTGGCCTGGATGCCACCGCCCGGCAGGTCGATGCGCTTCTGATAGTCGCTGTATTGCAGGCCGGCGGAAATCTCGCCGACACCCCGCCAGCGGCCTTCATAGGCGATGCCGGCCGTCCATTGCCGCACCTTGTCGCGCTGCTGCACACCAAAGCCGAATACTGGCCTCGCGACGGTCGACGGCTGGTCGATGATGACCGGGCCGAGATCGAGCACCGTCGAACCGCCGAAGCGGCGATCGCCGGCGCGGCCGCGCATGGCAAGGTGGAACTGGTGCTGGCGCGGGCCTTCGTCGAGCCGCCGGGTCAGGCGGACTTCGCCGCTCAGCGAGACGAACGACAGCCGCGGATCGGCAAAGACGAATTGGCGGCCGCTGCCATCGGGACGCAATTCGCGGATCAGGTTGGAAAACTGATCGTCGATGATGCGCGACGAGCGAAACAGCCCGACGCGCAACAGCCATTGCGGCGCAATCTGCCAATCGCCGATCAGGCCGAGGTTGGTTTCAAAATTGCTGCCTTCCACCCAATCGGGACCGAACCGCATGCGCCGCGGCAATGGCTGCGGCAGCACTTCGCTGGCGGTGAGGAAGGTGATGCGATGATCGTCGAGCAGCGTGTGGGTAAGGTTGACGAACGGCATCAGCGTCAGGCCCGGCGCCGGGGTCCAGCGAGCGATCAGGGCACCGCCGAGCTTGTAGTCGCGCGTCTTGTCGAGGCCGCTTTCGAAGCGCGCCAACGCCCCCAGGCCAAGGCTGAGGCTGGCCGACACCGGCAGCACTGCATCGAGTTCGGCATTGGCGGTGCCCCAGCTGTCGATGCCGACCTGCACGCTCGCCGCCGCCTTGTCGCCCGGACGGCGAAAACCGAAATCGACCAGGCCGGTCGGCGCCGGAAACGGATTGCCGAGCGCGCTGAGGCCGACGCGGATGGTGGTCGATCGGCTCAGCCGCGGGGTCGGCACGATTACCGGATCGAAGTACAGGCCATCGATACGGACATTGCCGGCCGCCACCGGCGAGAAACCGCGCACGCTCTGCTGGTTGTAGAGGCCGATGACCTCGCGGCCGATGCTGGTGCCGAAGGCGTCGCCGGCCTGGCGCACAGCATTTTCATCGGCGCGCGCACCGGTCGCCGGAATCGGAATCGCGGTGCCGCTTGCCGGTGCCGCCGGCGTCGCCACCTGCCCCGCCGCCGCGGCCGGCAGCGCCAGCCATGGCAACAGTGCTGGCAGCCGATATCGCCGCCGGCCCGCCGGTACGGCCGCGCGCCGTAGCAACGGGCCGGCGGCGCGTCCGCGACAGGCCGCGCGGCGCGGCATCAATAGCGGTAGTGATCGGGCTTGAACGGGCCGGCGGTCGAAACGCCGATATAGCCGGCCTGCTTGTCGGTAAGCCGGGTCAGCTTCACGCCGAGCTTTTCGAGGTGGAGCATCGCGACCTTCTCGTCGAGATGCTTGGGCAGCACATAGACCTGGTTCTGGTAATGATCGCCGCGGGTCCACAGCTCGATCTGCGCCAGCACCTGGTTGGTGAAGCTGGCCGACATGACGAACGACGGATGGCCGGTGGCGCAACCGAGATTGACCAGCCGGCCCTTGGCCAGAACGATGATCTGGTTGCCTTCCGGAAATTCGACGATGTCGGTGCCCGGCTTCACTTCGGTCCATTTGTAGTTGGACAGCGCCGAAATCTGGATCTCGCTGTCGAAATGGCCGATGTTGCAGACGATGGCGTTGGTCTTCATCGCCTTCATGTGATCGGCGGTGATGACATCGGCATTGCCGGTGGCGGTGACGAAGATATCGGCGCGGGTCACCGCCTCTTCCATCGTCACGACCTCGAAGCCTTCCATCGCCGCCTGCAGCGCGCAGATCGGGTCGATCTCGGTCACCATGACGCGGGCGCCGCCGTTGCGCAGCGACTGGGCCGAACCCTTGCCGACATCGCCGAAGCCGGCGACGCAGGCGACCTTGCCGGCGAGCATGACGTCGGTGGCGCGGCGGATGGCGTCGACCAGCGATTCCTTGCAGCCATAGAGATTGTCGAACTTCGACTTGGTGACGCTGTCGTTGACGTTGATCGCCGGGAACGGCAGCTCGCCCTTCTTGGCGATTTCATAGAGGCGGTGGACACCCGTGGTGGTTTCTTCCGAAACACCCTTCAGGGCCTTGACGGTTTCGGTCAGATAGCCGGGGCGCGCCGCGACAAAGGCCTTCAATGCGCGCTGGAATTCGACTTCTTCCTCATTCTCCGGCTCGCCGAAGCTCTGGCCGGCCTCGAGCTTGGCGCCCCACAGCGCGAACATGGTGGCATCGCCGCCATCGTCGAGGATGATGTTGGCGGTGGTATCGCCCCAATCGAAAATGCGGCCGACATAATCCCAATAATCGGCCAGGCTCTCGCCCTTGATGGCGAACACCGGCACGCCCGAGGCGGCGATGGCGGCGGCGGCGTGATCCTGGGTCGAGAAGATGTTGCACGTCGCCCAGCGCACCTCGGCCCCCAGCGCCGTCAGCGTCTCGATCAGCACCGCGGTCTGGATGGTCATGTGGAGCGAGCCGGTGATGCGCGCGCCCTTCAGCGGCTGCGTCGGGCCGAACTCGGCGCGCAACGCCATCAGGCCGGGCATTTCGGTTTCGGCGATGGCGATTTCGCGGCGGCCGAAATCGGCGAGGCCGAGATCGGCGACGACGTGATCGGGAACGACGGTGTTGGGCTGGCTGGCCATGGGGCGATCCTGTCAGAAAGGGCTGGGCGCGACATAGGCGGCAGCCGCTCGCCGGGCAAGCATAAAGATATCTTTATATGACCGCGCGAAACGGCCAGGCTCAATCGACGGCGAGCCGCTCCAGCGCCGCGATATCGAGCAGTCGCAGCCGATTGTAGCGGCCTTCGACCCAGCCTTCGGCACGAAAGCGGGTCAGCGTGCGGTTGACGTGATGGCGCGAGACATTGGCCATCTCGCCGATCTCGGTCTGGGTGATGATGAAGCCCTGGGGATCGTCGGGCACCACGCCTTCGTTGGCGGCGGTGACGCGCAGCAGCGTCGCCGCGATCCGCCGCTCGGCATTGGGGATCAGCAGGTCGGTGACGATGCGCGTCGTCGCTTCGAGCGCCACCTGGTTCAGACTGGTCAGGCTCTGCCGGGCGTGCGAATTGACTCGCGCAATGTCTTCCAGCGCGGCCTGCGCCACGAAGCACAGGCTGGCCGCTTCCGTTGCCCGGAAGGTAACGTGGCGGCCGCTGCCGAGCTGCCAGGGTCCCTCGCCGAACCAGGCGCCGTGGCGCATGATATGGGCGAGCACCGGGCTGCGGCCACGCCGCGCCGCGATGATGCCGACGCCGCCGACAATGACGCCGTAAATGCCGCCGGGGCTTTCACCATCGCGATAGACGACATCGCCGCGGCGAAACTGGCGAATACGGCCGCGCGCCACTATTTCGGCAGCGAAGTCGCGCGACTGCTGCGCCAGCCAGCCGCGGCGAACGAATTGGGGGGCGATTTCCAAGCCTTCGGAAGCAACCATGCACGTCTCCTAGACAAAGCGCTGCTCCAAGAAAGCCGCATTTGGTTCAATCGACAAATAAGTGTCGAGTTAAATTGGCATCATTTTTTGGTTACAACAGTCTGGCGGCGGGTCGAACGCGGCACATCGGATGCCACAAAGCCGGGTCTCGACATTTTATATTAACAAAATCAACACATTGTCAATAATTAAGGCGAATTTTGAATGGCCGCAAGTGGCAGGTTGCGGTCGTTTGTGGATGCCGCCGCGAGGTTGTTGCACCGGTGCGCATTTTCCATGCCCGGACGGGCGCCATCGAAACCGACGGCTCCCGGTGCCAGTCAGCCTTGCCGCGGCCCGTTCGGCCTGGTCAGGATGAAGGTCGCCGTCGCGGCGAGCACCGCGCCCTGGATGAGCAGCAGCAGCGGCGACAGGCCCAGCGCCACCGACAGGCCGAACACCGCCAGCATCGACAGCAGCGAGGCCCGCTTCGCCGCCGGGGCGATGGCGCGATGCGCCTGCCAGTCGGCGATCAGCGGCCCGAACACGCGATGCCCGGTCAGCCAGCGATGCAGCCGCGGTGACGATTTGGCAAAGGCCCAGGCGGCCACCAGCACGAACGGCGTCGTCGGCAGCAGCGGCAGCACCACGCCGGCGGCGCCGAGCGCGACGGCCGTGCATCCCAGCGCGATCCACAACTGCCGCCGCACCTGCCACCTTCACTCCGCCACAAGCGCCAGCAGTGCCGCGCCGCGGCCCTGGCGGCAAGCCCGGCGGCAAGTCGCCGGCAATCGTTGCGGCAGCTTGCCGATTGTCTGGACGGGTGGTGCTGCTATTCTGGCCGCGACCCCAGCCTGTCGTGGATGCCGCCATGGATTTCGATATCACCAGCTTCACCACCGTCGCCACCGCGATCGGGCTGAAGATCGTCGGGGCGATCCTGCTCTACATGATCGGCCGCTGGCTGATCTCCATCGCCGTCCAGGGTCTCGGCCGCATCCTGACCGCGCGCAATTTCGATGCGACGCTGCAGCGTTACATCGCTTCGATCCTCGGCGTGCTGCTCAACATCGTCCTGGTCGTCGCCATCCTCAGCTATTTCGGCGTCGAGACGACAAGCTTCGCCGCGCTGCTCGCCGGTGTCGGCCTCGCCATCGGCGCCGCCTGGTCGGGGCTGCTCGCCAATTTCGCCGCCGGCGCCTTCCTGATCATCTTCCGGCCCTACAAGGTCGGCGACTATGTCGTCGCCGGCGGCATCGAAGGCACGGTGACCGAGATCGGCCTGTTCAACACGACGATCACCAGCCCGGACAATGTCCAGACGATTGTGGGCAACAACAAGGTTTCGGGCGACACCATCAAGAACTTCACCACCCACCCGTGGCGGCGCGTCGAGCGCACCGCGCAGCTGGCCTTCGGCGTCGACGCCATCGATGCCATCGCCCGGTTGAAGCCGGCGCTGGCGGCGATCCCCAATGTCGTCGCCGATCCGGCGCCCGACGTCGAGATCCTCGATTTCAACGACAAGGGCACCGTGCTTGCCGTCCGCCCCTATTGCCATACCGACCATTATTGGCAGGTCTATTTCGACACCAACAAGCTGATCGCCGCCACCTTCGGCAGCGCCGGCTATCCGGCGCCGTTCGTCGTCCAGCAGCATCTGAAGCCCGAGGCGTGAGGGTGGCCCCCGCGACCGGGCGCGGCTAGGAACAGGGCCATGCTCCTTCTCCGTCCGATGGTTGTTGCTGCCCTGATGCTTGCTTCCGCTGCTGCCGCCGCTCCGCCCGCCTATCCGCCGACCCAGCCGGGCACCGATGTCGAGTCGCGGCACGGCATCACCGCGCCCGATCCCTATCGCTGGCTGGAAGCCGATGTCCGCAAGGATGCCAGCGTCGCCGATTGGGTGGCGGCGCAGAACAAGGTCACCGACGCCTATCTCGCCACCCTGCCGAAGCGCGACGCCATCCGCGCCCGGCTGACGCAATTATTCGATTACGAGCGCATCGGCCTGCCGATCGCCCGCGGCGACATGCTGTTCTTCCGCCGCAACAGCGGCCTGCAGAACCAGGCCGAGCTGTTCGTCGAGGTGAAGGGCGTCCGCCGCAAGCTGATCGACCCCAATGGCTGGTCCGCCGATGGCGCCACAGCGCTCGCCGAATGGGAGCCGTCCGACGATGGCCGCCACCTGGCTTATGCCGTGCAGGACGGCGGTTCCGACTGGCGCACCCTGCGCGTCCTCGATGTCACGACCGCGACGCCGCTCGACGACAAGCTCGAATGGGTGAAATTCTCGTCGATCGCCTGGGCGAAGGATGGCTTCTTCTATTGCCGCTATCCCGAAACGCCGGGAGGCCGCGATTTCCAGTCGGAAGTCACCAACCATGCCGTGTGGTTCCACAAGGTCGGCACGCCGCAATCGGCCGACACCAAGGTCTTCGCCACGCCCGAAAATCCCGGCTGGTATCATGACGCCGAGGTTTCGCCCGATGGCCGCTGGCTGGTCATCCGCTCGTCGACCGGCTCCGACGACAGCTATGAAGTGCGCGTCCGCGATCTGGAACGGCCGGATGCGCCGCTCGTCACCCTTGTCGCCGATCGCAAGCATGACTGGCGCTTTGCCGGCGCCCGCGGCCAGGAGCTGTTCTTCGTCACCAACCAGGACGCCCCCCGCTACCGCATCGTCGCCATGGACGTGGCAGCCCGCCGCGCGCCGCGCACGATCGTGGCCGAGGGCGCCGACACGCTGACCGGCGCCAGCCTGGTCGGGGACCGCCTGGTCGTCACGGCGCTGAAGGACGCGCGCTCGGAAGTCCGCCGCTACACGCTCGACGGCGTCGCCGATGGCATCGTCGCCCTGCCCGGCCTCGGCACCGCCAGCGGCTTCGCGGCGCCCGCCACCGGCACGACGACCTGGTTCGCCTTCACCAGCTACAATGCGCCGACGACGCTCTATCGCTACGACGCCGCCGCCAATGCCGTCAGCGTCTGGGCCGCCCCCAAGGTCGCCTTCAACCCCGCCGATTATGTCGTCGAGCAGCGCTTCTTCACGTCGAAAGACGGCACGAAAGTCCCGATGTTCGTCGCCCACAAGAAGGGCCTGGCCACCCCGGCGCCGACGCTGATGTATGGCTATGGCGGCTTCAACATCAATGTGCTGCCGGCCTTCCAGGTCGATGCACTGGCCTGGATCGAAATGGGCGGCGTCTATGCCGAAGTCACCCTGCGCGGCGGCGGCGAATATGGCGCCGCCTGGCACGATGGCGGCCGCCGCTTCGAGAAACAGAATGTCTTCAACGACTTCATCGCCGCCGGCGAAGCGCTGATCGCTTCGGGCACCACGCCCAAGGGTGGCCTCGCCATCCAGGGCGGCTCCAACGGCGGGCTGCTGGTCGGCGCCGTCGTCAACCAGCGGCCGGACCTGTTCGCCGCGGCGCTGCCGGCGGTCGGCGTCATGGACATGTTGCGCTTCCCGCTGTTCACCGAAGGCCGCACCTGGACCGACGATTATGGCGACCCCGCCAATTCCACGGCATTCAAGAATTTGCTGGCC
>JAIXZK010000182.1 GCA_027489695.1 Sphingomonadales bacterium | reverse complement strand
CGGCGGCGAATATGGCGCCGCCTGGCACGATGGTGGCCGGCGCTTCAAGAAGCAGAATGTCTTCGACGATTTCATCGCCGCCGGCGAAGCGCTGATCGCGTCGGGCACCACGCCCAAGGGTGGGCTTGCCATCCAGGGCGGCTCCAACGGCGGGCTGCTGGTCGGCGCCGTCGTCAACCAGCGGCCGGACCTGTTCGCCGCGGCGTTGCCGGCGGTCGGCGTCATGGACATGCTGCGCTTCCCGCTGTTCACGGAAGGCCGCACCTGGACCGACGATTATGGCGACCCCGCCGACCCTGCGGCATTCAAGAATTTGCTGGCCTATTCGCCCTACCACAACATCAGGGCGGGCAAGAATTACCCCGCCATCCTCGTCACCACCGCCGATACCGACGACCGCGTCGTGCCCGGCCACAGCTTCAAATATGTCTCCGCCCTGCAGGCCGCGACGATCGGCGACCGGCCGCATCTGATCCGCATCGAAACCCGCGCCGGCCATGGCAGCGGCAAGCCGACGACCAAGATCATCGCCGAAACCGCCGATCTCTGGGCTTTCGCCGGCTATTGGACGGGGCTGACGCGGTAGCGCAAAAACTGCCTCCGGCTGCGGCGGACTGAAGCTCTCCTCCCCCTTGAGGGGGGAGGCGACTCGCGCGCAGCGCGGCGGGAGGGGGTGGTCCTCTCACGCGAAAGCTTCAGCGCGGGGAGACCACCCCCGCCCGGGCCGCCCTGCGGGCGTCTCTCGCCTCCCCCCTCCAGGGGGAGGAAATGCTGCAGCGGCAATGCCAGCGAGCCAATGGCCTCGCAGCCGCCGGAGGTAGCTTCCTTACCCCCCCAGCAGCCCCGCCGCCGCCGCCACCACTGCCGCGTCCCCGGCGGCAATCACCCGGCCGTCGCTGGCCCGGGTCAGTGGCGCGCCGGCCCAATCGGTCATCACCCCGCCGGCGCCGGTGACGACGGGCACCAGCGCCGCCCAGTCATGGATCTTCAGGCTCGCCTCGACGACAAGATCGAGGTGGCCGGAGGCGACCAGGCCATAATTGTGGCAATCGCCGCCGTAGAGCGTGTCGCGCGCGCCGGTGCGGACGCGCTCGAAAGACAAGAAATCGGCGGCGTCGAAGGCATGCGGGCTGGTGGTGCCCAGATGCGCCGCGCCAAGGTCACCGCATAGCCGGACATGGGCGCGATGGCCGTTGAACAGCGTCGGCTCGCCGGCGGCGCCGATCCAGCGATCGCCGGCGATGCACTGGTCGATCACCCCCAGGATCGGCGTGTCGCCCTCGATCAGCGCGATCAGCGTGCCGAACAACGGCCGCCCGGCGACAAAGGCGCGGGTGCCATCGATCGGATCGAGCACCCAGACCCGCGCCGCATCCGGCCGATCCTCGCCATATTCCTCGCCGATCACGCCATCATCGGGGCGGTGGGTGTCGAGCAGCTGGCGGATCGCCGCTTCCGCCGCGCGATCGGCGACGGTGACGGGCGAAAAATCCTGCTTGGTCTCGACGAGGAACGGCCGGCGAAACCAGGGCCGAATGGCGGCGCCGGCGGCATCGGCCAGCGCATGGGCGAGTTCGATGTCGTTCATCACAGCCCCAACTCCTTCAGGCCCAACTCCTTCAAGATCGCCGCCCGGTCCCCGTCCAGCGCCGGCGCCGGCGGCCGGCTCGCCGGATCATGATGGCCGGACAGCTTCACCGGATTGCCGGCGGCGATCAGCGGCGCGCCACTCGGAAACGCCGTCTCGATCACCATGTTGCGCGCCCGGACTTGCGGGTGCGCCAGCGCCTCGGCGACATTCTGCAGCGGCCCGCACGGCACGCCCGCCGCCTCCAGCCGCGGCAGCCACACCGCCGGCGGCGCCTCGGCCAGCCGCGCCTCGAGCAGCGCCGCCAGTTCCTCGGCATGGGCGGAGCGCGCGGCATTGCTGGCGAAGCGCGGATCGGTGAGCAGCACCGGCATGTCGAGTGCCGCCGCCAGCGCCGCGAACAGCGCATCATTGCCGGCGGCGATGACGATGTGACCACCCTGACAGGCATAGGCGGCGAACGGCGTGATCGACGGATGCCGCGCCCCCAGTGGCCCCGGCGCGACACCCGAAACGGCATAGCGCGCCACGGCATTTTCCAGGATGGCGATCTGGCCATCGAGCATCGCCACATCGACGAACTGCCCGCTGCCGGTACGCGCCCGATCGTGCAGCGCGCTCAATATGCCGATGACGGTGAACAGCCCGGCGGTGATGTCGCCGATCGACGTGCCGACCCGCGTCGGCGCCCCGCCCGGCCAGCCCGTTACCGACATGATGCCGCCCATCGCCTGCACCACCATGTCATAGGCCGCCTTGTGCGCATCCGGCCCGGTCTGGCCGAAACCCGAGGCGGCCGCATAGATCAGCCGCGGATAGCGCAAGTGCAGCGCCGGCCAGCCATAGCCCAGCCGCGCCATCACCCCGGGACGGTAATTTTCCACCAGCACATCGGCGCGGGCCAGCAGCGCCTCGAACACGGCGCGGTCAGCGGGCGCCTTCAGATCGAGCGCGATCGACTGTTTGCCGCGATTGATGCTGGCGAAATAGGCGCTTTCGCCTTCCTTGAACGGGCCGATCTGGCGGCTGTCGTCGCCGCCGGCGGGATTCTCCACCTTGATGACGCGCGCGCCGAGATCGCTCAGCACCATCGTCGCATAGGGCCCGGCCAGCACCCGCGACAGATCGATGACCAGCAGATCGTCGAGCGGACCGGGATGGCGGCCGGCGGTATCGGAAGGTGCATCGCTCATCCTGCCAGCCATAAGGGCTGCAGCCGGCGCCGCCAACCGGGGCTGCGTCGATCGGGCCGGCGAGCGGTTCGCGGCTTGCCTCCGGCGGCCGGGGCCTTGGGCCCCAGACCCCATCTTGTTTTTGTCGTTCTACCTGAAGCTGTTCGCGCAGGGCGAAAGACAAAATGGGGTCTGGGGCCTTGGGGTCCGGACCCTAGGCCCCAGCCGCCGGAGGCCCCCTTCTCTTCCCAGCCCCGCTGTGCCACGTTGCGCCGGATTCGAAGGGGCCTGAACCATGATCCGCACCATCCTTGTGGCAGCGTTGCTGTCGACGACCGCGCTTGCCGCGGCGCCCGCCGATCCCGCCGCGCGCGAGAAAATGTTCGACGCCAGCATCAGCGCCGCCGAGCAGCAGGCCTGGCTGAAATCGATGGCATCGGCGCCCAATCATGTCGGCGCCCCGCACAACAAGGCCAATGCCGAGTTCATCCTGGCGCAGTTCAAGGCCTGGGGCTGGCAGGCGAAGATCGAGACCTTCGAGGTGCTCTATCCGACGCCGCTCGAAACCAAAGTCGAGCTGGTGACGCCGGAAAAGGTGACGCTCGGCGGCCAGGAGCCGGCGCTGGCCGAGGATGCGACTTCGCAGAACCTCGCCGGCGCGCTGCCGCCCTATGTTGCCTTCCAGGGCGATGGCGACGTCACCGCCGATGTCGTCTATGTCAACTACGGCCTGCCCGATGACTATAAGGCATTGGCGGCGCGCGGCATTTCGGTGAAGGGCAAGATCGCCATCGCCCGCTACGGCCGCGGCTGGCGCGGGCTGAAGCCGAAGCTGGCGCAGGAAGCCGGCGCCATCGGCTGCATCATCTATTCCGATCCGGCGCAGGACGGCTATGGCGACAATGACGTCTATCCCAAGGGCGGGGCGCGGCCGGATTTTTCGGTGCAGCGTGGCTCGGTCGCCGACATGATCACCTATCCGGGTGACCCGACGACGCCGGGCTATGGCTCGGTGCCTGGCGCCAAGCACCAGTCGCGCGAGGAAGCAGCGACGGTGCTGAAGATCCCGACCCTGCCGATGAGCTATGGCGATGCGTCGAAGATCCTGGCGCGGCTGGGCGGCCCGCTGGCGCCGGAAGCCTTCCGCGGCGGCCTGCCGCTCGCCTATCACACCGGCGGCGACGGCAAGACCCAGGTGCATCTGCTGGTGAAGTCGGAATGGTCGCTGAAGACGCTGTATAACGTCATCGCCACGATGCCGGGCCGCGACCGGCCCGATGAATGGGTGATCCGCGGCAACCATCATGACGGCTGGGTGTTCGGCGCCGCCGATCCGCTGTCGGGCAATGTCGCCATGCTTTCGGAAGCCAAGGCGCTGGGCGCGCTGGCGAAAAGCGGCTGGCGGCCGTCGCGGACCATCGTCTATGCGAGCTGGGACGGCGAGGAGCCGATGCTGCTCGGATCGACCGAATGGGTCGAGACGCACGCTGCCGAACTGCAGAAAAAGGCGGTGCTCTACATCAACACCGATGGCAATGGCCGCGGCTTCCTGGGCGCCGAGGGCAGCCACCAATGGCAGCATCTGGTCAATGCCGTGGCGAAGGACGTGACCGACCCGCAGACCGGCGTCAGCGTCGATGCGCGGCTGCGCGCCAAGTTGCTCGCCGATGATTATGCCGGCGGTTCGGGCGCGCGGCAGGACGGCACGCCGACCATCGGCGCGCTGGCGGTAGGCGCTGCCGACAAGGGCGAGGATCTGCCGATCGGGCCGCTCGGCTCGGGCTCCGACTATTCGGCGATCCTGCAGCATCTCGGCATCCCGGCGCTCAACATCGGCTATGGCGGCGAAAGCCAGTCGGGCGGCAATTATCATTCGATCTACGACAGTTACGACCATTATGTGCGCTTTGATGACCCCGGCCTCGCCTATGGCGCGGTATTGTCGAAGACCGTCGGCCGCATGGTGCTGCGCGTCGCCGATGCGCCGACGCCGCCGGTGCGCTTCGGCGATTTCGCCGCGACCGTGCGGGTCTATCTCGGCGAAGTGAAGGGCCTAGCCGACGCCCGCCGCCGCGGCGACGAGAAGCGCGAGAAGCTCCGCGCCGCGGGTGCCTTCAAGCTCGCCGCCGATCCGCTCGATCCGGTGGCGGCGCCGCCGGTCGAAACCGCCACCCCGGTCGTCGAGCTGGCGGCGCTGGAGAATGCCGTCGCCCGGCTGGAAACGGCGGCGCGCGCTTTCGACAAGGCATTGGCGGCGAAGGACGCCACCCTGCCGGCGGAAGCCCGCGGCCGGCTGAACGCCGCGCTGCGCGATATCGACCAGACTCTGCTGCTCGAGGAAGGCCTGCCGTTCCGGCCCTGGTACAAGCATTCGATCTACGCTCCCGGCCGCTTCACCGGCTATGGCGCCAAGACGCTGCCCGGCGTGCGCGAAGCCATCGAGGAACGCCGCTTCAACGATGCCAACCGCTATGCGGTGCTGACCGCGGCGGCGCTCGACCGCTACGCAGCGCGGCTCGACGCGGCGCGTGCGATCATCGGAGGCTGAACCATGAAACTGCTCGCCTCGCTGACCTCGCCCTATGGCCGCAAGCTACGCATCCTGGCCGCCGAACTGGGGCTCGACCTGCCGCTCGTTGAAACGACGCCGCTCGATGATCCGGCGGTGCTGCTCGCCGCCAATCCGCTCGGCAAGGTGCCGGCGCTGGTGCTGGACGATGGCAGCGTCATCGTCGATTCGCCGGTGATCGCCGCCTGGCTGCTGGCACAGGTGCCGGGCCAGGCCCTGCTGCCGATCGCCGGGCCGGCGCATTGGCAGGCTCTGACCACCGAAGCGCTCGCCGACGGCATATTGGATGCCGCCATCGTGCTGCGTTTCAACGCGGTGCAGGGTGTCACCTCGGGCCTGTGGCTCGATCGCCAGTATCGCGCCATCGACCGGGCCCTGGCGGTTCTTGCCGGCCGCATCGGCGACAGCGGCTTCGGGGACATCTGCATCGCGGTGGCCTGCGAATATCTCGACCTGCGCTTCCCGCAGATCGACTGGCGCGGCGCCAATCCGGCGCTCGCCGATCTGCAGGCTCACCTCGGCGAAACGCCCGCTTTCATCGCGACCCGGCCGCCTGCGGGGGCGTGAGAAGCGGGCCGCCAGCGGCTGTGCTCTCGCGCTTCAAGCCATTGGCCGCCGGCGCCCGGCTCACCCCATGATGAAGGCGTTGAGCTTGTTGCCATCGGGATCGCGGAAATAGCCGGCGTAGAAGCCGCTGTCGCCGCGCGGGCCGGGCGGGCCTTCGCAAACCCCGCCATGGGCGAGGGCAAGGGCGTGCAGCCGGTCGACCTGCGCCTTGTCCTTGGCTTCCAGCGCCACCATCACGCCATTGCCGACACTGGCCGGATTGCCGTCGAAGGGCTTGGTGATGGCAACGCCGGGGGCGCCGCCCATCGTGCCCCAGGCGATGAAATTGTCGAATTCCATCATCCGGCCGGTGCCCATTTCGGCGGCGATGGCGTCATAGAATGCCGCCCCTTTCGCCAGATCGTTGGTGCCCAGCGTCACATAGCCGATCATCGATACCTCCCCTGCGACTCGGCGTCGCGAGTGAGAACATTCCATGAACACGGTGACTGGTCAAGCCGCCGAAGCGGTTCAGCCATCGCGCCCCCGCGGCAGGCGGACGGCGCCTTCCGGCACCGCGACCCAGGGATGCCGCCGCTCCTCGAACACCGATCGCTGCGGCGGCGGCGTTTCCGGATCGGCGAAAATCCCCGCCGGCACTGCCACCATGCCGGGGTTGAGCGATGCCACAAAGGTGACGGTGCCGCCGCATAGCGGGCAGAAGCGGTTGGTCGTCGGCCGGCCCTTGTCGCTGAGGAAGGTGAACTCGCGCGTCTCGCCCGCCACGGCGATATCCGCTTCGGCGACCCACACCGCCATGCCGAAGGGCGAGCCGCTACGCTTCTGGCAGGCGCTGCAGTGGCACATGTTCACCCGCTCCGGCGGCCGCGCCAGCGACACCGTCACCGCGCCGCACAGGCAGCTGCCTTCCAGCCTCACGGCTTCAACTGGCTCGCCAGCGCCTTGCGGGTCTTGTCGCCATAGGGCGGCTTGAAGCCGGCCAGGCCAGCGACGTCCAGCTTCGGCTGGGTGTAGACCGACTTCTTGTGGCTGAATTCCTTGAAGCCATCATGGCCATGGT
>JAIXZK010000102.1 GCA_027489695.1 Sphingomonadales bacterium | reverse complement strand
CGGCTATAGGCCTGGCGGCCATCGGGCAGGGCGACGGTGAAGAAGCCCTGGCCCTCGATGGCGAGATCAAGGGCATTGTCGGTCTGCACCGGCGCGCCTTGCGCATGGATGCGCTCGGTGCCGCCAACGCGCACGCCGGTGCCGGTGCCCAGTCCGGTGGCGAACTGGCCATCGCCGCCCGATGCCGCGCCGGGGGTGCGCGGGTCCTGGTACATCATGGTGACGAAGCTCGCCCGGTCGCGCTTGAACCCGGTGGTGTTCACATTGGCGAGATTGTTCGAAATGGTCTTCATGCGCTGGTCGAGCGCATCGAGCCCGGAACGGGCGATCTGCAGGGCGTTGGTCATGCGGCGCCTTTCTAGTTGCTGCCGGCCGAGATCAGCCGGGCCGAGCGTTCGTCGATGTCCTTGGCGATGCCGAGCAGCCGGGCGTTGACCTCAAAGCCGCGCTGCTCCGCGACCAGTTCGGCAAGCGCGCCGGCGGTCTTCACATTGGCGCCTTCGAGCGTACCGGTGGCGAGCCGCGCCGAAGGGTCGAAGGCCAGCGGCTCGCGCGAGACGAACAGTCCATCGCCGGCCTTGTCGAGCCCGCCGAGGCTGCTGCCATCGACGAGTTTCAGCCGCCCGATCGGCGTCACCACATCGCCGCTGCGCGCGCTCAGCCCGCCATCGGGGGCGATTTCGAGCGTGGCGCCCGCCGGCACGGTGACCGGCGTGCCGCCTTCGCCGAGCACCAGCCGGCCATCGCCGTTCTGCAGCACGCCGGCGGCGGTGACATCGAGGTCGCCACGGCGGGTATAGGCTTCGCTCGGCGTGTCGCCGACCATCGGGCCCTGCACCGCCAGCCAGGCACTGCCGATCATGGCGATATCGAGCGGGCGACCGGTAGCCGCCACCTCGCCGGCGTCGCGCGGCGTGGCAACGCTCGGCGCCCCGGCCTGGGCGCGGCTGACTCCGGCGGCGCCCGGCGACAGATAGCGCCCCTCCGCGGCAACAAGCTCGCGCCGGAAGCCGGTTGTGCCGGCGTTGGCGAGGTTGTTCGCCGTGATGATTTGGGCGCGATCCCGCGCCGCCAGGCCGGTAAGCGCCGTGTAGATCAGCCGGTCCATCGCCAATCCCATCAATTGCGCATGTTGATCATGGTCTGCAGCAGGCTGGTATCGGTCTCCATCGCCTTGGCATTGGCCTGGAAATTGCGCTGCGCCGCGATCAGCCCGACGAGTTCGATGGTGAGATCGACGTTCGAACGCTCGATGCTGCCCGACAGGATCGAACCCAGCCCGTCGCGCCCGGCCTCGCTGATGATCGGCACGCCGGAGCCGGGCGAGGCGGCAAAGCTCGCATCGCCGACCTGCTTCAGCCCCTGCGGATTGGGGAACAGCGCCAGCGCCAGCTTGCCGAGCACCTGCACCTCGCCGTTGCTGAAGCTGGCGGTCAGCTTGCCGGTATCGTCGACGGCGACGCTTTCCAGCTGGCCGGCGGGAAAGCCGTCCTGGTCGACACGGCGGCGGTTGAAGCTGCCCGATTGCTGGGTGGTGGCGCTGCCATGGTCGAGTGCGATCGCCATGGCGCTGGCCCCCGAGGCCGGGGTGAAGGGATCGAAGGCGAAGGGCGCGCTCGGCGTCGTCAGCACGCCCGATGTATCGAACGTCATGGCGATGCCGGGGGTGCCGGCGACATCGAGCTCCTGGCCGCCGACCAGCACATGCGCCGTCCAGCGGTGCGTCGGATCGAGCGCCGTCGGCAGTCCGGTCTTCACATAATAGATGGTGGCATCGAGCGGATTGCCGAGCGAATCGAAGACGGTAACCGAGGTCGAATGGTTGAAGGTGGCCGGATCGGCGGGATCGAAGGCATAGGGGTTGGTCGACGTGTAGATCGGCTGGTCCGGGATCACCGCCGCGTCGGCGGGCAGGTTGACGCTGAGTGCGATGCTGCTCGTCGCCTGCGGCAGGCCGGCGCTGAGCGGCAGCTTGGCGGAAATCGTCGAAGCGAGATCGGTGGACAGCACGCTGCCATCGGTCGTCGTCGGGAACAGTTGCAGCTTGCGGCCGGCCGGATCGACGATGAAGCGCTCGACATCGACGGCGAAGCCGCCGTTGCGGGTGAAATTGACGTTGGAATCGCC
Organism: Sphingomonadales bacterium; assembly: GCA_027489695.1. GTDB lineage: Bacteria > Pseudomonadota > Alphaproteobacteria > Sphingomonadales > Sphingomonadaceae > Sandarakinorhabdus. The sequence goes on along the minus strand of JAIXZK010000102.1, from coordinate 5,311 downwards.
GGGGCCGCTTTTCACAGTGAAGAAACCCTGGCCGGAAATGGCGAGATCCAGGCTGGAATCGGAGCTTTCGATCGGCCCCTGGCGGAACTGCTGCGCGACGGCGCGCACGCTGGTGCCCTGGCCGATCAGCCGCGATGTCGCCTGGGTCGGCGAGGCGGCGATGATGTCGCCGAAGGTGACGCGGCTGCGCTTGAAGCCGTTGGTGCCGACATTGGCGATGTTGTTGGCCAGTGTCGAAAGCTCGATCTGGGCGCCGGCGAGGCCGGAAATCGATGTGTAGAAGGCCATGGCGTCAGGTCTCCGGAGTGGTTTGGGCGGGGGTGACCGCGGCGATCAGCGCGTCCAGCTTGTCGGCGATGCGGGCGAGCGCGCTATTGGTCTCGGCGATGCCGGATACGGTCGAGAATTGCGCCAGCTGGGCGACATATTCGCTGTTGTCGACCGGCTTGGTCGGGTCCTGGTTCTTCAATTGCGCCGTCATCAGCGCCAGGAAATCGGCCTGATCGAGCGTCGTCTTGTGCGGCTTTGCGGCGGTCGGTGCGGCGGCGGCGATGCCGGCGGGCAGGGCGGAGACGCTGGCCATGGTCAGCGGCCCAGCCGCAGCGTGTCGAGCGCCAGGGCTTTCGCCGCGCTCAGCACCTCGACGTCATTGGCATAATGGCGGGCGGCTTCGACCATTTCGACAAGCTCCTGGTTGGGATCGACCGCGGCCTGCCAGACATTGCCCTGGGCATCGGCGAGCGGGTGATCGGGATCGAGCCGGCGCTCCGGCGTGCCGGTGCGGGCGATGCTTTCGACGCTGATGCTGCCATCGGCGGCGGTGGCGAACACCGGTTTCAGGGCGCGATAGGCACTCGCCTCGCTGCCGGCGACGGCGCCGGCGTTGGCAAGGTTGGAGGCGATGGTGTTCAGCCGCACCAGCTGCGCCGACATCGCCCGGCCGGAAATGGCGAAGATATCGCTCATTCGCCGCCCTTCAGCGCCGACAGGATGGTCTGGATGCGGCCGGTAAGGAAGCTGAGCGACGCCTGATATTGCAGGGCGTTGCGGGCGAATTCGGTCTGTTCGGTGGCAAGCTCGACGGTGTTGCCGTCAAGGCTGGCCTGGACGGGGACGCGGTAGCGCAGCTGGTCGCCGAGCTGCGCGCCGAAGCCGCCGTCACGGCGCAACACGGCGGTGACATCAAGGTCGCGTGCCTTGAAGCCGGGCGTCGCGGCATTGGCGATGTTGGTGGCGAGCACGCCGAGGCGCTGGCTGCGCAGGCGCAGCGCATCGGCGTGAATGCCGAACTGGCGGTCGAGGATGTCGGTGCCGGGCCTGATGTCCATGCCGGGCTTCCAGCAAGGCCCGTGCCAAGCGTCGTTGCGCAGCGTGGCGTGGCGGCGGCGGCGGCGGGCGGCGGCAGGCCCTTGCCGGCCGACCGGCGGACGCTGGCCGCGTTGCCGGCCGCGGATGTCGCGCCGACCCTGATAACGGCGGCTGGCGCGAAAGTTGCTGGTGGCGGGCAGACAAACCGAAGTGCCGGAGCCTGCCATGACGATCCTGCTGCTTGCGATGCTCGCCGGCCCGGCGCTGATGCCGCCGCCGCGCCTGCAGGCGATGGTGGAGGGCTTTGCCGGGGTGCCGGCGCTCGTCGATGAACGGCTGCTGCTGCCCGACTGCCCGGCGCCGGTGCTGGCCTGGGCCGGCAGCGGCAGTGTCGAGGTGCGCTGCGTCGCGCCCGCGTGGCGGATTTTCGTGACCGTCGGGCTGGGGACGACGGCACCGCGTCCGGCCATCGACGCACCGGTTGCCGCGACGGGCGCGCCGCCCGCCGGTCGCGCGCCGCCGCCGGCGATCCGGCGCGGCGATCGCATCATGCTGGAGGTTGCGGGCGAAGGCTTTGTCGTCGCCGTCGAAACGGTCGCCGCCGCCGATTCCCGCGATGGCCGGGTGGCGCTGCGCACCGCCAGCGGCCGCAGCCTCAGCGGCAGCATCGGCAGCGACGGGCGCGTCCGCTCGACAGGGTTAAGCCCGGGTAACGGCGGCCGTTAACCGCAATGCCGGCGGCGCTTTGCCGTTTTCGCCGGCATGAGCGGCAAGGACGACAAGATGGACGCAATCGGACGCATGGCCGGAAGCCCGGCGGCGATGCTGGCAGCAAGCGGCGAGGCGCGAGCCGGCGCCACCGCGGAGACCCGCGCCACGCCCGCCCGGCCGGTGTTCGATCGCGCGGCGCCGGCGCCGCTGGCCGCCGATCTGTCGCCGCTGGCGCGGGACATGGCGGCATCGCCGCCGGTGGACAGCGAGCGGGTGACGCAGCTGCGCGATGCCATCGTGCGCGGCGATTATCGCCCCGAACCGATGAAGATCGCCGCGGCGATGCTGGCGCTCGAAGCGCCGGCGCAGGCTTGAAAGGACGCGCCATGGCAGCCGCCGGAACCGCTGCCGCTGCGTCCGCCGCCGGCAATGCCGGTGATGCCGCCGCCGATCCCGGCGACGCCACCAGCTTTGCCCGGCTGGTGGTGGCCATTCGCGCCGAAATCGCCGCGCTTGAAAGCGAGGACGCCGCCCGCATCGAAGCGGCGACCGCGGCCAAGGTGACGGCGCTCGCCGGCGTCGAGGCCGATATCGCCGCCGGAGCGCCGCCCGATCGCGCGCTGCTGGAGATGGCGCGCGACCTCAATGCCGAAGCGGCGCTGCGCGCGCGCGGCAAGCAGATCGCCGTCGAACGGCGGCTGCGCCAGGTTTCGGCCGCCGCGGGGCGGCCACCGCCGCTGGTCTATGGCCGCGACGGCCGCTGGGCCTGACCGCTGCCGCCGGGCCGGCTGGCACGGGACTTGCTGAACAGGGGGCAGGGCCCGGCGATTTGCCGGTGCCGGGGGGAGGCCGATGCAGACCGCGACGACAATCGATCCGCGCCCGGCGCCGGCCATCGGTGCCGCCGTCGCTGCCGTTCGTGGTGCCGCCGCCCGTACCGGCGTCGATTTCGATTATCTGCTCACCCAGGCGCGGCTTGAATCGGGTCTCGATGCGGGCGCCCGCGCCGCCACCTCCTCGGCGCGCGGCCTGTTCCAGTTCACCGCCGGCACCTGGCTGGAAACCGTCCGGCGGCATGGTGCCGATCATGGCCTTGGCTGGGCTGCCGAGGCGCTGGCCAATGGCACGGCGCAGGCCGGCTCCGCCCTGCGTGCCACCATCCTGTCCTTGCGCGAAAATGCCGAGGCGGCGGCGCTGATGGCGGGCGAACTGGCGCGCGACAATGGCGCCGCGCTGCAGGCGCGGCTGGGCCGGGCAGCCGGCCCGGCCGAGCTTTACATGGCGCATTTCCTGGGGTCGGCGGGGGCGGCGAAATTCCTCGCGGCGCTGGCGGCGACGCCCGATGCTGCCGCAGCGGCCGTGGTGCCGGAGGCCGCCGCCGCCAACCGTGCCGTCTTCCATGCCGCCGACGGTACGCCGCGATCGCTGGCGGCGGTCTATGCGCGGTTTGCGTCGCGCTTTGGTGCCAGCGAAGGCACTGCCGCCGCCGTGCCGCCCGGCGCGGCGCTGCCGCCCGCCGGCAACATCGTGCCGATTTCGACCACCGCCGCCGCCCGCGCTGCCTACCTCCTCCTCGCCGAGCTTGGCGGCTAGGCGTGGCGGGACTTCCCCTTGCTGCCGCCTGGCGCGGCGCCGATCCCCGCGCCGCGCTGCTGCCCGCCGCGATCCTCTGCCTTGTGCTGCTGATGATCGTGCCGCTGCCGGCGCTGCTGCTCGATGTCTTCTTCATCCTCAATATCGGCATCGCGCTCATCGTGCTGATGGTCGCCATCAATACCCGCAAGCCGCTCGATTTCTCGGCCTTTCCGACGGTGCTGCTGTTCGCGACCCTGCTGCGGCTGGCGCTCAACGTCGCCTCCACCCGCGTCGTGCTGGTCCATGGCCATGAAGGCACCAGCGCCGCCGGGCATGTCATCGAAGCCTTTGGCGCCTTCCTTGTCGGCGGCGATTATGTCGTCGGCATCTTCGTCTTCGCCGTGCTGATGATCATCAACCTGGTCGTCATCACCAAGGGTGCCGGGCGGGTTTCGGAAGTCGCGGCGCGCTTCACCCTGGATGCGCTGCCCGGCAAGCAGATGGCGATCGACGCTGATCTGAACGCCGGGCTGCTCAGCGCCGACGACGCGCGCCAGCGCCGGCAGGAAGTCGGCCAGGAAGCCGATTTCCATGGCGCCATGGATGGCGCATCGAAGTTCGTGAAGGGCGATGCCGTCGCAGGCGTGCTGATCCTCGCCATCAACATCATCGGCGGCCTGATCCTCGGCGCCGTCCAGCACGACCTGACGATCGCGGAAGCCGCGCGCATCTATCTGCTGCTGGCGGTCGGCGACGGCCTCGTCGCGCAGGTGCCGGCGCTGCTGCTGTCGATCGCCGCCGCCATGGTGGTGACGCGGGTGGGGCAGGAGGGGCTGGCCGGCCAGGTCAGCAGCCAGTTCGCCAGCGCCGGCGCCTGGGCACCGGTGGCCGGCATGCTCGGGCTGCTGGGTGTGCTGCCGGGGATGCCGCATCTCGTCATCCTCGCCGCCGCCGGCGGGGCCGGCTGGATTGCCTGGGCCCTGCGCACGCCGGCCGCCGCTGCCGCTGCCGAGGTCGCGCCAGCATCGCCGGCCGGCATCGACTGGAGCGAGATCGCCGATGTCGCGCCGGCCAGCCTCGATATCGGCTTCGGGCTGGTGCCATTGGTCGACGAGGCGCGCGGTGCGCCGCTGATGGCGCGGATCACCGCCATCCGCCGGCAATTGTCGAAATCGGTCGGTTTCGTGCTGCCGCCGGTGCGCGTTCGCGACGATCTCGGTCTCGCGCCCTTCGCCTATCGCATCGCATTGGGCGGGGTCACCGTCGGCGAGGACTTGGCCTTTCCCGACGACATGCTGGCGATCGAGGCGGGGCCGGTCGAGGCGGAGATCGCCGGCCGGCCGGTCAGCGATCCCGCCTTCGGCCTGCCGGCGCGCTGGATCGATCCGGCCGAAGCCGAGATCGCCACGGCCGCCGGCTATACCGTCGTTGATGCGCCATCGGTGATCGGCACGCATCTCAACCACTTGCTCGGGCGCCATGCCCATCGCCTGCTCGGGCAGGACGAGGTCCAGGCCCTGCTCGACAGCCTTGCCGAAAGCGCGCCGGCGCTGGCCGGCGGGTTGGTGCCGAAGCTGCTGCCGCTCGCCAGTGTGACGCAGGTCTGCCAGCGGCTGGTCGAGGAAGGTGTGTCGCTGCAGGGCTTCCGCGCCATTGTCGCGGCGCTCACCGCCCAGGCGCCGCGCACGCAGGAACCGGGCGAGCTTGCCGAGCTGAT
>JAIXZK010000077.1 GCA_027489695.1 Sphingomonadales bacterium | reverse complement strand
GTCGTCGCGGCGCTGCGCGCGCTGCTCGCCGCCGAGCGCGGTATCAAGTCGAGCGGATCGGCGGGCGAACTGCTGGCCGCGGAGACGCTGCTCGAACTGACCCGCGACGCGGCGCGACGGCGGGCGCGGAGCCGGTAGAGGGAAACTGGCCTCTGTCGGTTGGGGCCTTCTTCCCCGTTTACCCCCGCGACCAGCCCGGCGCCGGCGGCTGCGGCGACCGCGCTGCCGGGATGGCATCGCGCAGCCGGTGGGCGAAGGCACGCAGGCAGACTTCGCTGAGCCCAAGCGGCCCCTGCGAGAAACTTGCCGACGCCATGCCGGCCTGGACCCGGGCGATCAGCGCGGTGTCCTCGGCATTGACCAGGCGGTTGATCCGCCAGTTGAGGTAGCGCGCGGCGCGCATCTCGCGGCGGTCGTCGGGGAGGGCGTAGCTGATCTCGCGGATGATGGTTTCGGTGGCGGAGACCGGCAGGAACTGCATGAAATCGATCTGGTCCGGGTAGATGTCGAAGGCGACGTTGGGCCAGAGCTTGAAATAGAGCCAGCGGTTCTGGGCGGTCTCATCGAGGTGGTCGACGCGGGGCAGCAGGCGGCGGTAGAGCCGCTCGCTCCAGCTGCCCGAGCCTTCGGCGATGTCGCCTGACATCTTGTCGCAATGCGGCGTCGCCTCAATGGCATAGCTTGGCCCGAACAGCCGCTTGAGGCCGGGGTGAGCGACGGGGATGTGCAGGCCGTCCGAATAATTGTCGGCGATGTTCTTCCAGTTGAACGGCCGCGGCCGCAGCGTGACGCGACCGAGGGCGCGCATCTCGGCGAAGCGATAGGGGGCGATCTCTTCCTCATAGGGCGCCATCATGGCGGCGACCGAAGGACCGCGTGGCTCCAGCCGCAGGAAGATGAAGCCCTGCCAGATCTCCATGTCGACCGGCACCAGGCCGTGCGCGGCAAGGTCGAGGCCGGGATATTGCGACTTGCCGGGGACACCGGTCAGCCGGCCGGCGAGATCATAGGTCCAGGCGTGATAGGGGCAGACCAGCAGCCTGGCGCAGCCGCGCGCGCCATCGACCAGTCGCGAGCCGCGATGCCGGCAGACATTGGCGAAGGCGCGCAGCACGCCATCGTCGCCGCGGATGACGATCAGGCTTTCGCCGAGATAATCAAGGCTGTGCCAATCACCGGGTCCGGGCACGTCCGAGACATGGCAGACCACTTGCCAGGCGGCGCGCAGCACGGCGGCCTTTTCGGCCTCGAAGAATTCCGGGTCGCGGTAGATCCACGCCGGCAGCGACAGATCGGCCTGGTCGTCGGGCCGGGCCAGCTTCAGGCTCGCGCTCATTTCGCCATTTCCGTGATCAGCACCCGCCAGTGCACCAGCGCCGGGGCGATGGCGGCGACCGGCACGCGCTCGTTGAGGCCGTGGATGAAGACGTCCTGCCCACGCATCATCAGGCCCGAAACGCCATAGCTTGGGATGCCGGCGGCGCGGTAGAACAGGCTGTCGCTGGCGCCGGCGTCCATGCCCGGCACCGGCACCACGCCGGGCCGCGCCGCTGCCACGGCTTTGGTGACCGCGGCCACGACATCGGGGCGCAGCGGCGACGGCGGCGCCGAGTGGAAATCGCCGGCGACCGTCACTTTTACCGCCGGATCGGCGACGACCTTTTCGAGTTCGGCGCGTACCGTCTCGATGCTGATGCCGGGGAAGATGCGGCAATTGACGTTGAGCTCGGCCTTTTGCGGCAGGGCGTTGGGGGCATGGCCGCCCTTGACCATGGTCGGCACGCAAGTGGTGCCGATCTGGCCGACGGTATCGGGGCTGGCGCGCAGGCTCGCGATGGCGGCGGCATCGGCCGGGTTGGCGACAAAGGCCAGCATCGCGGCACCCAGCGGCCCGCCGGTCTTGGTGCCGGCATCGCGCAGCGAGGCGCGGGTGATGTCGCTGATCTCGGCCGGGAAACGATAGGCGGCGATCTTCGCCGTCGCTGCCGCCAGCGTGGCGATGGCGTTGGTGGCGGTCGGACGGCTGCTGTGGCCGCCGGGGTCGGTGACGGTCAGGGCGTAATCGGCATAGCTCTTTTCGGCGCCGGAGAGCGTGTAGAAGATCGGCTTGCCAGCATCGTCGACCAGGCCGCCGCCGCTATCGCCGTTGAGCAGCAGGTCGACGCCGGCGGCCTTGGCTTCGGCAGCCTGCAGCGCCGCGGTGGCGCCGGAGATTTCCTCGTCGCCGGACAGGAACAGATGGATGTCGCGCGCCGGGCGGAAGCCCTCCGCCTTCAAGGCCAGCAGGGTGGCGACGATCATCGTCAGGTCGAACTTGTTGTCGGAGGCGCCGCGGCCGAAGACGAAGCCGGCGTCCTCCACCGCGGTGAACGGATCGCGCGTCCAGTCCTTGGGGTCGGCCTCGACGACGTCCATGTGCCCGGCCAGCGCCAGCGGCGGGCGCTTGCCCGACCCCTTCCAGACCAGATGCAGCCGCGCCGTCTCGCCGAGCGGGGTGATGGTGATGCTGTCCGCCGCGAAGCCGCCGGCGACGAGGCGCGCCTTCAGCCATTCGGCATAGGCCGGCACCTGGCCGCGGGCCTGGACGGTGGCAAAACCGATGCCGCGCATCAGCATGGCCTTGGCATCGGCGGCATCGCCGGGGCTGGCGTGCGCCGGGGCTGCAAGCGACAGGGCAAGCGCAAGGGCGGAGGCGATGGTTTTCATGTCCCGACCCTAGCGGGCTTTGCCGCGCGGCTAAAGGCCAACGAGACGTTGAAGCGGGCGGCGCTGCCACAGTGTGACTGCCTTGCTCGGGCAAGGCAGCTTTTCGATTGCAAATTGTTTCATACTGAAACAAGGCCGGTTCATGAAAAAGAACCTGCGGGGGGCGCCGGTGGCGCTGAAATGGGCGGCGATTTCGACATCGTTGCTGTCAGTTGTTTCGGCCACGGCGGCTTTTGGCGCCGAAATCGAAGCGCCGGCCGATGAAATCATCGTCACCGCCGATCGCAGCGGCGCGCGCGCCCTGCAGGACGTGCCGATCGCCGTCTCGGTCGTCGATCCCGAACGCCTCGGCCGCACCGCCAGTTTCGGCCTTGCCGACCTCACCCGCTACACACCGGCGCTCAACATCGTCGAGGCGGGGCCCGGCATCAACAAGATCGAGATCCGCGGCCTGACCACCGGCCAGCTCGTCCCCAATTCGACGTCGGACGTGCAGGATCGCAGCCTCGTCGCCGTCTATCTCGACGATGCCGTCATCTCGCTGCAGGGGCAGAACCCCGATGTGAAGGTGATCGACCTCGAACGCGTCGAAGTGCTGCGCGGGCCGCAGGGCACGCTTTATGGCGCCGGCTCGATGACCGGCACGATCCGCTACATCACCGCCAAGCCCGATGCGTCGAAGACCTTCGGCACCGTCGAAGCCTTTCTGTCGCAGACCGAAAAGGCCGGCAGCCCGAACGGTTCGATCCGCGCCATGGTCAACACACCGCTGGTGGCGGACAAGCTCGCGCTGCGCCTGACCGGCTATTATGGCCGCGATGCCGGCTTCATCGACAATGTCGGCGCCCAGAACAAGCGCGACGCCAACAGTGTCGATACCGTGCAGTTGCGCGCGGCGCTGCGCTGGCAAGCCGGTGACGATACCACCGTCGATTTCAGCTATACCTATCTCGATCTCGCCGCGCATGGCCTCTACCGCGGTTTCGCCGGGCTGCCGGAATATACCTTCAGCAGCAACGGGCCGGAGCACAATTACGACAAGTTCCACCTGCTGAACCTGACCATCGCCCATGATTTCGGCGCCGTCAGCCTCGTCTCCTCGACCAGCTACACAAGCCGGAACCTCGATTTCCTCGAAAGCCTGGAGCCGACGGTCGCCTATTTCTTCCAGTTCGCGGCGCCCGGCCCGAACAACCCGTTCAACGTCAATGGGACTTTCGCGCCGCCGAACCCGTACAATCAGGCGCTGGTCAACCAGCTGCCGGTCGAAACCTATTCGATCAAGAACCGCATCGAGGACTGGCAGCAGGAGATCCGCCTGAGCGGTGATCCCTCGGCCCGGCTGCGCTGGACCGGCGGCGTGTTCTTCCAGTCGCAGTCGCGCCGCTATGTGCAGGATATCCCGCTGCCCGGCTTCGATACCCTGTCCTATGTGGCGCAGGGCTGGAACGCCGATCCGGCCAATGTCGGCCGCCCCTACAACAGCCAGACGACGCACGGCGCCTTTTCGCCGAACAACGTCTTTTCCGGCCTGCAGAACATCGACGAATATCAGATCGCCGGCTTCGGCGAGCTGACCTTCGACGTGACGCCGCGCTTCAGCGTTACCGCCGGCCTGCGCGGTTTCTACTGGCACCAGGATTTCGACCTCTATTTCGGCGGCATCTATGGCGTCGATACCATCGGCCCCAACGCCAACCGGCCGATCACCGTCCGCGATTCCCGCGACGCGAGCGGCGTCAACCCGCGCTTCGTTGCCAGCTGGAAGGCGACCGACGACCTGCTGATCTTCGCCGAAGCCGCCAAGGGCTTCCGCTATGGCGGCGTCAACCAGCCGATCCCGCGCTCCGCCATCTGCGACCAGGAACTGGCGTCGGTCGGCGGCACCGCGCCCGGCACCTTCGGCCCGGATTCGCTGTGGACCTACTCCGTCGGCGAAAAGGCGCGGCTGCTCGATCGCCGGCTGACGATCAACGCGACGGCGTTCCTGATCGACTGGAGCCAGGTGCAGAACCGCGTCGTACTGCCGCAATGTTCCTATTATTACATCCAGAACAACGGCAAGGTGCGCAGCGTCGGTGCCGAGCTGGAGATCAGCGCGCGTGTCACCGACGAACTGACCCTGACTTTCGCCGGCAGCTATACCGACGCCTCCACCCGCATCAACGTGCCCGGTGCCCAGGCGCTGGCCGGGGACAAGGTGCCGAACTTCCCCGATACCATCGTCGGCGTCGGCGCGCTCTACGACCAGCCGCTCGGCAGCGGCGTCCTCCACCTCAGCGCCAATTTCCAGTATCGCGCGCCATTCGGCAACCTTTACAACGCCAATGGCAATCCGGCGGCGAGCACCAGCAACGCCTTCAACTATCGCCGTATTCCGTCGCAGGACACGCTCAATCTGGCCGTCGCCTACAGCTTCGGCCGCTGGGAAGCCGGCATCTTCGCGACCAACCTGACCAATGGCACCAAAATCACCAACATCGTGCCGCGCGCTGCCTATGTCGGCAATTGGCAGGCCGGCGATTACCTGACCTACGCCCGGCCAAGGACCGTGGGCGTACGGGTGAGGGCGGGCTTCTAGGGATAGAGCGCGCCGCCGGACCCCAGGCCCCCGCTTATCCTGAGCAAAGTCGAAGGACCGCCGGAGGCCAAGCTTCCGTCCCCGAAATGGCGCATCCGGCCAGAATGTTGGCAGGCCGCGACGTTGCGGCATGCGGCGGCTTTTGCGACCACGCTGCCGACCCCCGCCGGCCAGCATGTGCGGCGCGGCCGGGCCGTAAAGGGAGCCGGACATGGCCACGATCTCGCAACCGCAACCGACCGATGCCGCGGCGGAACCGGCGACACTGACTTTCGATGTGCTGATCGTCGGCGCCGGCATTTCCGGCATCGGCAGCGCCTATCATCTGAAGACGCAATGCCCCGGCAAGAGCTTCGCCATCCTGGAGGCGAAGGAGGATATCGGCGGCACCTGGCACACCCATCGCTATCCGGGGGCGCGATCGGATTCCGATCTCTATACTTTCGGCTATCGCTTCAAGCCGTGGATCGGCCCGCCGATCGCCACCGCGGACGAAATCCGCAAATATCTGCGCGACGTGGTGGCGGAGAACGGCCTCGACACGGCGATGCGCTTCGGCACGGTGATCCGCCGCTGTTCCTGGTCAAGCGCCGACAAGCTGTGGACCGTCGAGACGCACCGCCGCGATGGCACGGCGGGGCCGACCTATCGTGCCAATTTCCTGTGGATGTGCCAGGGCTATTACGATCATGATAACCCCTATCTGCCGTCCTGGCCGGGGATGGCGGATTACAAGGGCCGCCTCGTCCATGCCCAGACCTGGGACGAGGACATGGATTATGCCGGCAAGCGCATCGTCGTCATCGGATCGGGCGCCACCGCCGCGACGGTGATCCCGGCGATGGCCGACAAGGCGGCGCACGTCACCATGCTGCAGCGCTCGCCGACCTATTTCTTCTGTTATCCGAACCGTTCGGACCTTGCCGACCGGCTGCGCGAGATCGGCGTCGACGAGGAAACGGTGCACCGCTGCACCCGGCTCGACTATCTCAACACGCTGAAGACGCTAGATCGCCGCGCCCGCGAGGAGCCGGAGATGGTGTTCGAGGAGCTGAAGGAACTGATCCGCCAATATGCCGGCCCGGATTTCGAGTTCGAGCCGCATTTCACCCCGCGCTACCGCCCCTGGCAGCAGCGGCTGGCCTTCGTGCCCGATGGCGACATGTTCTCCCGCATGCGCGAGGGCAAGGTTTCGGCGGTCACCGACACCATCGACCATTTCACGCCGACCGGCATCCGCACGGCGTCCGGCACCGATATCGAGGCGGACATCGTCGTCGCGGCGACGGGCTTCAAGCTGCTGGTGATGGGCGGCATCGAGTTCGAGGTCGATGGCGTTGCCGTCGACTGGTCGCAGACGCCGACCTATCGCGGCATGATGTTCGCTGGCGTGCCCAACCTCGCCTGGGTGTTCGGCTATTTCCGGGCGGCCTGGACGCTGCGGGTCGATCTGCTCGGCGATTTCGTCTGCAAGCTGCTGCGCCACATGGCCGACAAGGGGGTGTCGCAAGTCGGGATCGTCGTGCCCGGGCACCTCGCCGGCGAGACGCTGCTGCCGTGGATCGAGGACGACAATTTCAATCCGGGCTATCTGATGCGCGACATGGACAAGCTGCCGAAACGGCTCGGCGAGCGGCCGGAATGGCGGCACAGTCAGGATTACTGGCTTGAGAGCGTCGATATCCCGGCGATCGACCTCGATGGCGAGGAGTTCGCCTACCGGTGAGCGAGGGTCGCGCCTCCGGCGGCTTCGGCCTCAGGCCCCAGCCGCAGGAGGCCGAAACCGCCGGGCAAGATCCCGGCGGGCGGCGCCCCGGACCCTAAAGCCCCGGCCGGCGACGCGCCTGCGTCACCGGGCTGCGGCGGTATTCGAGCACGCCCATGCCCGACCAGCGCTTGAAGGCACGCGAGAAGCTCGACGGTTCGGCAAAACCGACGGCGAAGGCGATCTTTTCGACGGTCATGCGCCGATCGAGCAGCAGTTCGCGGGCGCGGGCGTAGCGGGCCTCGTCGACCATGGTCGAGAAGCGCGTGCCTTCCTCGGCCAGCCGGCGGTGCAGCGTGCGTTCCGAAAGCGCGAACTGGCGGGCAGCGTCGCCGGCGCTGAGGAACGGGCCGTCGCTGCGGCTGAGCCGCGCCGCCAGCCGGTCGCGGATGCTGTTGTCGGCATTGGCACGGCCGAGGGCGGTGGCGCAGCGCGAATTGTAGAGCAGGTGGAGTTCGCCATCGGCGAGCGGCAGCGCCCGGCCGGCCGAGCCGGGCAGGAACAGCCATTGCGTGCGATCGGCGTTGAATTCCACCGGGCAGGGAAAATGGCGGCGCAGGTCGGCCCAGTTCGCCGGCGGCGGCGACGCCATGGTGATGCGCTCGAGCGGCAGCTCGCCGCCCATCAGGTCGGTGATCAGCGTCCGGATCGCGCCAAGGTCGCGATGATGGGTGAAATCGTGCAGGCGCGGCAGATGCGCGTCCCAGCTGCCGATCAGCGCGCAGGCGCCATTATCGGACTGTTCGAAGCGATAGCGGATCAGCGAATAGGTGAGCGACTGGTAGCGGCAGGCGATGGCCAGCGCATCGCCGAGGGTACGCGCCGTCATCATCGCCAGGCCGAGCGCGCCATATTTGATCGAGCGGTAGCGCAGGCCGACATCGAACCAGATGTTCGGCATGTCGGCGGTGCAATCGGCGAAGCCTTGCTGCAGCAGCATTTCCTCCTGCGCCAGCAGTTCGCTGGCCTGATCGTCGAGCCGGACCGGCCGGATGTTGCTGCTGCGGCAGAAGGAATCCCAATTGACCTTGCAGTCGTCGGCCAGCGTCGTGCGCATGATGCGCGCGCTCAGGTCCGGCAGCGCTGCATAGAGTGCGTTGGAGTCCATGACGCCGTGCCTCCCCCCTGTTTTTTATGCTCTTTGGGGCAAAGCGTAGCGAGCGTTGGCCACCTGCGTCAATAAGTTGGCGGGTGGCGCTATGGCGCAAGAAATCGAAACTCGTCACGCTTTGCTTCGATGCCAGAAATATCCGCGGGGAAACTGTGATTTCACATGCACTTACCGCAGTCGATGCGGCAGCCGGGCTGCAACATTCGCGAGGTGTCCGGCGCTGCCGGGGCGCGGCTTCCCGGATGACCATGGCCGCGCTGCGCGCCATGCGCCTGCCGGCGGGTGCCGCCCGATGACGGCGCCCTTCGTCCTGCCCGAGACCGCGGCGCTGCTGGCCGGACTGGCGGCCCAGGGCGGGCCGCACCTTGCCGACATGTCCGCCGCCGACATGCGCGCCACCTATCTGCAACTGGGCGCGCTGTTCGATCCGCCGCCGGAACCCGGCGTGCGGCACACCGATTTCGACGGGCCGGATTGCCGCCTGCGCGCCTATTTTCCGGGTCCGGCCACGGCTGGCCCGGTGATCGTCTATCTGCATGGCGGCGGCTGGGTGATCGGCGATCTCGATACCCATCACCCATTGTGCAGCTTGATCGCGGCGCTGACCGGCCTGCGTGTGGTCGCGGTCGACTATCGCATGGCGCCGGAGCACAGCTTCCCGGTGGCGCATGATGACAGCCTGGCCGCGGCGCGGTTCGTCGCCGCCAGCCCACCGGAACTGGAAGCACCGGTGACCGGCATCGCGGTGGCGGGGGACAGCGCCGGTGGCAATCTGGCGCTCCACATCGCGACCATGCTGGCGTCGGAAGGCGGCACGCTGGCGCAGCTGCTGATCTACCCATGGGTCGATTGCACGGCGCCGGGCGGTTCCTATGACGAGTTCGCCGAGGGCTATATTCTCGATCGCAAGCTGCTCGACCGCTTCGCTGGCGATTATCTGCCCGATGCCGGCGACGCGGCGGGAACGGCGGCGTCACCGGTGCTCCACCCCCTGTCCGCGGCGCTGCCGCCGACGCTGGTGGTGACCGCCGGGCTCGATCCGCTGCGCGACCAGGGCCGGGCGCTGGCCGGCGCGATCGCGGCGATGGGCGTCGAGACGCATCTGATCGAAGCCAGGGGCCTGATCCACGGCATGGCAACGATGCGCGCGGCGCTGCCCGGCGGCGATCGCGTCATCCGGCGGGCGGTCGCGCTGTTCGCTGAAACGATTCACAGCCATCAACAATAACAGTAACAATTCTGCTTGTAACCGCGTACCCGAAAATCAAAGGCGATTTAAAATCGCCGAATAAATAATAATCAAATCCAGGGAGAGCGAAATGAAATCCGTCCAGCGTGCCGTATTGGTTGCTTCAACCGCGATCGGCCTTGCCGGCATCGCGCACCCCGCGTTCGCCGCCGTTGCCGCCGCAGATACCGCTGCCGCCGACGAGACAGTCGACGATGGCGAAATCATCGTCACCGCCAACAAGCGCAACGAAAGCATCAGCAAGGTCGGCGCCAGCATCGCGGCGTTCGACACCTCGACGCTCGAAAAGCGCAACATCATTCGCCTCGACGAACTGGCGAAATCGGTGCCCAGCCTGGCGCTGGCGCCTTCGACGCACGGCACGCCGGTGTTCACGCTGCGCGGCATCGGCTTCAACGCCGATTCGCTCGGCGTCTATCCGGCGGTAAGCGTCTCGCTCGACCAGGCGCCGATGCCGTTCCCGGTGCTCGCCGGCCACACGCTGTTCGATCTCGAGCGCGTCGAAGTGCTGAAGGGCCCGCAGGGTACGCTGTTCGGCCAGAATTCGACCGGTGGCGCCATCAACTTCGTCGCCAACAAGCCGACCGAGGAACTGTCGGCGGGCTTCAACCTCGACTATGGCCGTTTCAACGAAGTCCATGGCTCGCTGTTCGTCAGCGGCCCGATCAGCGATACCATCGGCATCCGCCTCGCCATCGATGCGGCGCACCGCGACAGCTGGCAGTACAACTTCACCCGGCCCGACACGATCGGCGAGCAGAACTACATCGCCGCGCGCCTCGTGACGGTGTGGAAGCCGTCGGATCGGCTGCGCTTCGAACTGAACCTCAACGGCTCCGTCGATCGCTCCGATCCGCAGGCGCTGCAGATCATCGCGTCGCTGCCGTCGAACCCGGCGGCACCGACCTTCGAGGAACTGAACGCGCCGCTGACTCCGCAGAACCTGCGCGCCGCCAATTGGTCGGTGAACGGCCGCCGCGGCATCAACGGCCAGTCGGACAGCGCCCCATCGCGCCCGCGCGGCAACCGCAAGCTGTTCCAGATCTTCCTGCGCGCCGATTATGAGGTGACCGACGATATCAGCCTGACCTCGATCACCACTTTCAACCGCCTCAAGCAGAAGATGTCGTT
>JAIXZK010000082.1 GCA_027489695.1 Sphingomonadales bacterium | reverse complement strand
CGGCCGTGGCAGCTGACGAAGCAGGGCTGGGCCGGCGATGCGCTGATCGAGGCGCTGGCCGAAGGGATGTTCGAGGGGCTGGCGCGCCAGGTCGTCACCGTGCCGGATCGTCATCATATGATGCTGGCGGCGAAATGCGACGGCCTGGCGCCAATCGGGCCGACGCGTGTCACCACCACCGCGGCCGCCACGGCGACCGCCCTGCCCTGCGAGACGCCATGAGCCAACCCGCTGCTCCCGACATTGCTTCGATGGTGCCGTTCGCCGGCCATCTCGGCTTCGAAGTCATGCGCTGCGACCGGGAGGCGTGCATCGTCGAGGTGACCTTGCGGCCCGAACATTGCACCGCCGGCGGCACCGCCCATGGCGGCTTCCTGATGACCCTGGCCGATTTCGCCGGGGCAGCCGGCGCCTTCATGGTGCTGCCCGAAGGCGCCCGCACGACGACGACGAGCGATTCCAAGACCAACATGATCGGCGCGGCGCCGGCGGGCAGCCGCCTTGTCGCCACCGCCACGCCGGTTCATGTCGGCCGCCGCACCTCGGTGTGGCAGACGCGGGTGACGGTCGGCGACAAGCTGATCAGCCTGACCCTCCAGACCCAGATGGTGCTCTGAGGCCGCGGGGCGTCGGCTCAGGCGACCATGGCGTCCACCGGGGCCGCTGCCGGACGCGCCGGTTCGGGTGCCGTCGTTTCCCAGCCGAGATCGCCGGTGTAGCGCCAGGCCAGCCGGCCGCCATCGTCCATGGCGAACAGGTGCAGCCAGCGATTGTCGAACAGCGCGCGCACGCCTGGGTGGCGTTCCAGGATCGCCGTCATCGCCTCGCGCGGCGCCTCGATCGCCACGGTCAGCCGCAGCGGCTCGTGCGCCAGGCGGGTGCCATCATGCACCGATTGCCAGGGCAGGCCGGCGCGCAGATTGCCGCCATTGCCTTCGACGACGCCGACACCGCCGACGACATTGTGCAGCAGCTTGTTGCCGCCGCCGAACAGCGATGGCGCCACCACCGAGCCATAATATTGCAGGCTGATCCAGCTGGCGACGACAACGGGCGCGGTGAGGATCAGTTCGAGCACGCCAAAGCCCGCATCGGCGCGCCAGTCGTAATCGTGCAGGAAGGCGCGGCCGGCGAGGTTTCGCCCCGTGGTGCGCAACCTCGGCGCGGCGATGAAGGCGTTGCAGCCGGCCAGGCCCCATTCCGGCCGGGTTTCGGACCAGTCGCGGCTGCGCCGGACAATATCGCCGCCATTGCCGGCACGCGGCAGCCGCAGCGCCCGTTCGGCACGCGCCAGCACCCCGGCCGCCGCCAGCCAGGAGCGGGCGCGAGCGAGATCGGGGGTGTCGGCGAGGGCCGGGACATCCGCGTCACAGACGGTGACCCGGTCGGTGGTGGTATCGTGCAGCGCCGCGACGAAGCGGGTCGCCGGCGGGATGGCAATGCCGCGCAGCAGCAGCGCCGTGCGCACCGCGGGGTCACCGAGCAGCGACGCCAGCAGCCGGGCGTTGACCTCGCCCGAATAGCCGCCGCAGGCGCCGCAGTGCAGCGCGCTGGCATGCGGGTTGTTGGCGGTGCTGGCGCCATGGCCAGCCAGGATCACCAGCGGCGCGAAATCGCTGGTCAGCGACATGGCGCGCAGGATGGTTTCGGCCATGGTGACCCGGGTTTCGGTATCGAGTGCCGGCTCCGGCCGCGGCATCGGCTCGGCGGCACCGGCCTTGCCGGGCAGCGCCAGGGCATCGCGCAACAGCTTGCCGAGATAGGCCGGCCCCGCCGCCTCGACAAAGGCGAAGGAGGAGACCGCCGCGAGCTTGAAGCGTTCCCAGGCGCGCACCGCCCGCGCCGCCAGCCGTGCATCGGTGTCGGCCGCCGCGGTTTCGGCGCCGCCGGCAACACTGGTCAGCCCGGCGTTGAGCAGCACTGGCAGCCGGTGTTCGGCGACATCGGAGGCAAAGCGCCGGTGCGAGGCAGTCAGGCCGAAAAAGCCGGCGAAACCGAGCGTCCGGATGCCGGGATCGAGCGATTCGAGCGCCCGGCGGAACACTTCCGAGCGAACATCGATGCAGAAGGCGACCTGCAATTGCGGCAGTGCGGCGCTCGGCGCTGCCGGCGCCGCCAGAATGGTGGCGAGTTCGCGCTGCGCGCCGCACTCGGCCGCGTGCTGCAGGATGGCATCGACATGCTGGGCGGGCGTCGGCAGTGGCGGCTGTTCATGCGCCGCCACCATCATGGCCCAGCGCGCGCCGATCGCGGCGCGGTAATGATCGAGCAGCGCCGCTTCCCAGCTCAGCCGGATGGCAAGCAGGTCGGTGATCGTCGCATCGTCGCTGCCGGCGAGCTGCGCCTGCCAGCGGCGCTGCCGTGCCGCCTGCGCCCAGCCGCCCAGCGTGGTCAGCGCCTGGTGGAAACAGGTGGCGAGCGCCGCCGGCGACAGGCCGAGCGTTGCCGCGGCAGCGGCCAGAGCGGCTTCGGCCACGGGCGGCGCGTCGGCGATGCGCGCTGCGAAGCCGGTGAGGCCGTGGATCTCGGGCGTCAGGTCATGGCTCGCCATGGCGCGCCAGCTGGCCCAGGCGGAGCGGCCGCGCGGCATTGCCCATAGCGCCTGGCCTTCGTCGAACCAGGCCGCCGCCCAGGCGCCGATACGGTCCTCGACGATGCCCGGCCAATCGATGCCCGACGCCTCGGCGGCAAGGTCGGCGACGGTCGGCAGCGCCGGGGCGCGCTCGCCGGGCATGGCCAGCGTCGCCAGCAGCGCCGCGACATCGGCGGGGCGATGCGCGGGATCGGCCGCGGCCAGGGCTGCGGCGAAATCCGTGTCGTCGATCAGCCCGGCGGCAAGCCGCGCCCGATACCAGCCACGATCCGGGGTCACCGTCACGCCGGCGACGCGGCCGAGGCGCGCCGCGGTCAGCGCCAGGCCATCGCCGGCCTGGCCGAGGAAAGGATTGACGGCAACGCTCGATGCCAGCGGCCAGACCGGCGGAATGGCGGCGGCGGCGGCTTCGGCGGCGGCAGCCAGATCGGCGGGATCGAACGCGACGGGGTCAATAGCGACGGAGTCGGTCATGGCGATATCCTTCCTGAAGATCACGCAGTCCGCTGCCGCCAGCCACCCAGCCAGCGATCGAGCAGCGCGTTGAGGTAAAGGCCATTGGCGAGGTGGACGCGCAGGCCGAGCGTCGCCGGGTGCGAGGCCCAGAGCGGCAGCATCGCCTGCGCCACCGCCACCATGCCGAAGCTGAACATCGCCAGCACCATCAGCAGCCATTGCAGCGGGCCGGGCGCCGGCGGCGGCGGCAGCGTACCGGCGGTGAGCAGGCCGGCCAGGATGTGCAGGCCGAAATAGCCGATCGAGGCCGCCACGGCATAGCGTGCCAACCGCCAGGTCAGGGCGCGCGGCGCCGCTTCGGCGAGGCCCTGCGCCAGCAGATAGGCGACGCCGAAGATCAGGATGGCGCCGAGCGCCAGCGCCTGCGGTGAATGGCCGAAGCGATCGGCGGGAATGGCGATGGCGGCATAGATGGCGAGGGCGGCCAGGAAGGCGCGCAGCACGGCGCCGCCATCGGGGATGGCGACCGGCCCCGGCCGGCGAAAGGCGGCGATGCGATCGACGGCACCGCCCGCCGCCAGAAAGCCATGCGCCTTGTAGAGCGAATGGGCGACGATGTGCAGCAGCGCCAGCGGGAACAGCGCCAGTCCGCACTGCATCAGCAGGAAACCCATCTGGGCGATGGTCGACCAGGCCAGCGACGTCTTCACCGCCGGCTGGGTGAGCATGACGAGACCGCCGAACAGCGCGGTGAAGCCGCCGATGATGACCAGCGCGGCGAGCGCGCCCGGCGCCAGCAGCATGACATCGGCGAGCCGGATGAGCACGAAACCGCCGGCGTTGATGACGCCGGCGTGGAGCAGCGCCGAGACCGGCGTCGGCGCTTCCATGACTTCGGTCAGCCAACCGTGCACCGGGAACTGCGCCGAGCGCAGCAGCGCCGACACCGCCAGCAGGCCGGCGGCGACGATCACCAGCGTGCTGCCTTCGCCGGTCCGCGCCACGGCGTTGATCGTGGCGATGTCGCCGGTGCCATAGGCGGCGAACAGCAGCGCCGCCGCCGCGATCATCGCGGTTTCGCCGAGGCGCGCGATCACGGCTTTCTTGGCCGCTGCCCGCCGCGCCGCCGGCCGATCCGGGTAGAACAGCAGCAGGCGTTGCAGGCAGAGACTGGTGGCGATCCAGGCCAGCACGAGCTGGACGAGATTGCCGGCGATGACGACCATCAGCACGGCGGCCAGCGTGGCGCACAGCCAGGCCAGGAACACGCCCTGCCGCGCCTCGCCGTCGAGATAGGTGATGGCGAAGCGCCCGACGACCCAGCCGATGAAGGCGACGAGCAACAGCATCGTCGCGCTGACCGCATCGAGCCGCACCGAGGCGCCGAGGCCCATGACGCCGAGCAGGCCGCTGGTGGCCGGGCCGAGCAGCACCAGCTGCGCCACCGCCAGCCCGGCACCTAACAGCGCCAGCAGCAGCAGCGCCTCGATCGCCCGCATCGCAGCCGGGCGCGGCCGGCCGGGGCCGGCAGCGGCGACGAGCGCGGCCAGCAGGATCAGCAGCGGCGGCACAAGGGGCGTGAGGGAAAGCATCATGGCCTCGCGGAAGCTTCAGGTTCGAGCCTTCGCTAGCGCAGCATCGCATCTCGCGAAAAATTCATTGTTTGCGGCAAAACGTTCTGTTTAAGGGAACGAACGATGGCCGAGCTCAACTACAATCATTTGCGCTATTTCTGGGCAGTTGCGCATGACGGCAATCTTTCGCGCACCGCGGCGCGACTCAACGTCTCGCAAAGTGCGCTGTCGGTGCAGATCGCCAAGCTGGAGGCGCGGCTGGGCCATCCGCTTTTCGAACGGCGCGGCAGACAGCTGCACCTGACCGAAGCCGGGCGCATCGCGCTCGATCATGCCGATGCGATCTTCGCCGCCGGCGATGATCTGCTCGGCACGCTGCGCCAGTCGGGCAATGCGCGGCGGGCGGTGCGCATCGGCGCGCTGGCGACGCT
>JAIXZK010000233.1 GCA_027489695.1 Sphingomonadales bacterium | reverse complement strand
GTGCGGCCCCGCTGGCCCCAGGGAACGCGGCGGGCCGGGCGGGCGGGTCGGCTTTTTCGACATCAGGCGGCAGCACTTTCCGGCTGGAGGGGCAGGACTTCGGCTTCGACGGAATTGGGGCCGGCATCAAGGATGCGCACGCGGACGAGATCACCGATGCGCGCATCCGGCGCGGTGATGTACGCCGATTGCAGCCAGGGGGTCTTGCCGATCAGCTGCCCCGGCTTGCGGCCCGGCCGTTCGAGCAGGATTTCGCAGGTCCGCCCGATCGTCGCGGTGTTGAAGGCTTGCGCCGTCGTGGCGATCAGCGCCTGCAGCTCGGCGAGCCGGGCGTCCTTTAAAGCCTCGGGAATCTGGTCGGCCATGGCGGCGGCCGGGGTGCCGGGGCGCGGGCTGTATTTGAAACTATAGGCCTGGGCATAGCCGACTTCGCGGACGATGCTCAGCGTATCGGCGAAATCCTCGTCGGTCTCGCCGGGAAAGCCGACGATGAAATCGCCCGAGATCGCGACATCAGGCCGGACGGCGCGCAGGGCGGCAAGGCTGGCGAGGTAGGAATCGCGCGTGTGGGCGCGGTTCATCGCCTTCAGGATGCGCGTCGATCCCGACTGCACCGGCAGATGCAGATAGGGCATCAGCTTCGGGATATCGCGATGCGCGGCGATCAGGTCGTCGGCCATGTCGCGGGGGTGGCTGGTCGTGTAACGGATGCGCTTGAGGGCGGGGATTTCGGCGAGGCGCGCGATCAGCCCGGCGAGGCCGATGCCGCCATGATAGGCGTTCACATTCTGGCCGATCAGCGTGATTTCGACGGCGCCGGCCGCCACCAGCGCCTCGGCCTCCGCGACGAGATCGGCCAGCGGCCGCGAGGTTTCGGCGCCGCGGGTATAGGGCACGACGCAGAAGGTGCAGAATTTGTCGCAACCTTCCTGGACGGTGAGAAAGGCCGACGCACCCTGCACGCGGCGCGGCGGCAGCGCGGCGAATTTCGGCTCCGCCGGCATGTCGGTATCGATGGCGCGCGCGGTCTTGGCGTCCTCGAGCAGTTGCGGCAGCCGGTGATAGGCGAGCGGGCCGACGATGACATCGACCTGCGGCGCGCGGCGGGCGATTTCCTCGCCTTCGGCCTGCGCCACGCAGCCGGCGGCGACGATAACCGGGCGGCTGCCATCGGCGCGCGGCTGGCGCAGCCGGCCGATGTCCGAATAGAGCTTTTCGGCCGCCTTTTCGCGGATATGGCAGGTGTTCAATACGACGATGTCGGCGGTTTCGGGCGATTCCGCCGGGTCATGACCGGCGGCGGCGAGCAGATCGCCCATCCGTTCCGAATCATAGACGTTCATCTGGCAACCGAACGACTTGACGAGGTAACGGGACACGTTGGCGGCTGGCTCCTTGCCAACCAGCCTTAGCCGGTGGCGCGTTCAGGGTCACCCCGGAAAACATCGCCTGTCTTTGCAGCGCCGCCGGGCGTGGCCGGAAAGTCACCCCGCATCAGTTGGCGATAGCCTTCGGCGACCACCGCCTCGCAATGCCGGGCGAGATCCTTGCGGTCGGCGAAGTCGCCGGGGCGGACGGCAGGGTGGAACAGGATTTCGGCGCGCACCCGGCCCAGCGCCATGAACGCCATGGCGTGCGGCATCAGTTCGGTGTCGCCGATCCAGGCCAGGTCGGGCAGGCGCTCGCGGGTGACCGGCATGCCGTTGACGCGCGTATAGGCGATGGTCACCGGCTGGACGAGCAGATCGGCCACCCCCTCGGCGACGCCGAACAGCGAGGATTTGAACGGCAGCACCCGCGCGCCGTCGCTGTTGGTGCCTTCCGGGAACAGGATGATGTTCTCGCCCGCCGCCAGCCGCGCCGCGATGGTATCGCGTTGCTCGCCAGCGCGGCCGGGGCGCTGGCGTTCGACATAGACGGTGCGCGCAAGGCCGGCGAGGAAGCCGATCGGACCCCAGGTGCCGACTTCGGACTTGGCGACAAAGGCGCCGCGGATGCGCGCGCCCAGCACCGGAATATCGGCCCAGGACACGTGATTGGCGACGAACAGCACGCCGCGCCGGCGCGCCTGCCGGCCATGGGCGATGATCCGGATGCCGAGCGAGCGGGCAAGCCCGCGGTGAAACCACATCGGCAATATCGGGTGCCGGCCGCGCGTGATGGTGCGGATCAGCATTTCCGCCGGCACCAGTACGCCGGCGGTGGCTGCCAGCCCGGCCAGCCCCTTGGCCGGCCCGAAGCGCTGGAAGCGTACGGCGCGGCGGGCGCTGCGCTGGGCAAGGGACGGCTTGGTCATACAGGGATCGGCGAGCTAGCGACGGGCAGTGCGGGTGCCGACATCAAGTCTCGGTCGGGCGCAGTGCCGAACCGTAGAGTTCCATGCGGTGATCGACGAGCCGATAGCCCAGCCGGGCGGCGATCCGGGCCTGGAGTTCTTCGAGTTCGGGATCGTGAAACTCGATCACCGCGCCGGTTTCGACATCGATGAGATGGTCATGATGGTCGCTTTGCCGGGTTTCATAGCGCGAGCGGCCGCCCTGGAAGTCATGGCGTTCCAGGATGCCGGCTTCTTCGAACAGTTTGACGGTGCGATAGACCGTTGCGATCGAGATGCGCGGATCGACGTTGGCGACGCGGCGGTGCAATGCGTCGACATCGGGGTGATCGTCGACTTCGCTGAGCACGCGGGCGATGACGCGGCGCTGCTCGGTGATCCTCAGGCCCTTCTTGAGGCAGAGGGCCTCGATATCGATGGGTGTGCCCATGGCCTTACTCCCTGCCGCCCGCCTTCAAATAGGCGGGCCGGCGGAAGGCGGCAAGCAACCTTGCGCGGGCGACGCAAGTCGGAGCGCCGCGACCGGTGAAGGTCGCGGCGCCCGGCATCGTCGCTGGCCCGGAAATGGCTCAGGCGGCGACGGGGTTCTTCCGCGGACGACCGCGCGGCTTGCCACCGACCTTGCCGACGCGCTTGGTGCCGAGGCCGATCGACTTGGCCAGCGTGCGACGCTGTTCGGCATAATTGGGGGCGACCATCGGATAATCGGCCGGCAGGCCCCATTTGGTGCGATACTGGTCCGGCGTCATGCCATAGCGCGTCATCAGGTGGCGCTTCAGCATCTTCAGCTTCTTGCCGTCTTCAAGGCAGACGATGTAGTCGGGCTTGATCGAGGCGCGCACCGAAACGGCCGGCTCCTGGCGGGTGACCGGCTCTTCCGGGGTCGTACCCAGCTTCGCCAAGGTGGCATAAACGGCTTCGATGACCCCAGGGACTTCGGTCGGTGCAACGCTGTTGTTGGCAAAGTGCGAAGAGACGATATCGGCAGTCAGTGCCAGCAGTTCATTGTGGACTTGAGCGCTGTCGGACATTTGTTCTTCCTTCTTGGTCGCGGACCCTCCTCCGCAATTTGGTCCATGGACCGCATGCCACAGATTTGCAATAGTCCAAAATAGCGGCAATCAAGCCGACAATAGCCGCCGCATAGTCACCGCAGCATAGCGCGTTCCGGCCGCGCCGGCGTAATAGTCGCGCCGCCGTCCAATCTCGGCAAAGCCGGTCTGACCATATAGCCTTCGCGCCGCCATGTTGTTTTCGCGGACTTCAAGGAAAATCTCGGCAGCGGCAAGATCTCGTGCATCAGAACAGGCGCGATCGAGCAGCGCGCGGCCGATGCCGAGGCTGCGCTGGTCCGGAACAACGGCGATCAACAGCAATTCGACTTCAGGACCGTTGCAGCGACACAAGGTAAATCCCGCCGGACGGTCATCGGCAAGCCGCGCCAGTCTTGCAAAGCTGATTGATTCGGCAAGCGTTCCGGCAAGTTGCGCCGCCGACCAGGCCTCGCCGAAGGCCGGATCAAAACTGCCGCGCATCACCGTCATCAGCGCATCGAGTTGGCCGGCATCGGCTTCGACGATGCGCACCGCATCGATTGCGCCAGCAGCGATGATTGAGCGGGAACTCGCCATGCTGGCTGCTTAAGCGGAGTTTTTCAGAGCGGCAACACCGCGTCCACCGGCCGCACATAGATGGCGGCGGGGGGCAGCTGCCTGAATGCCGCCGGGACCAGCAGGGCATCGCCCATGTCGGGATCGCCGTGCCAGGCGGCGCCCGCGGGCGCCAGGGCACCGGCAGTGGTCGCTGGATCGTGCGCGGCCGCCGCCGCCGCCGCGATCGGCGCTGCTTCCCCCATGGCAAAGTCGCGATCGACACGGCTGGCAAAGGCCTGGCCACGGCCGGCGTCGAGCAGCACCGTCAGCGCGTCCACGTCCATCCGCGCAAACGCCGCCGCCGCGACCAGCGCGCTCGCCGAAACACCCGTCACCGGGACGTTCCAGGCGAGGCCGAGTGCCCGCGCCGCGGCAATGCCGATGCGGATGCCGGTAAAGCTGCCGGGGCCAACATCGACGAGAATCGCATCGGCGCGTCGCGCTTCGCCGTCTGCGCCGCCGAGCAATGCCGCCAGCGCCGGCACCAGCGCCTCGGCATGGCCGCGGCCGATGCTGCGATGATCCCGCGCGATCAACTTGTCGCCATCGAACAGCGCCAGCGACAGCGCCGGCGAGGAGGTGGAAAGCGCCAGCAGCCTCACAGGATGCGCGCGGCGACCTCGAAATCGAGCCGCGGGCTGCGCGGGAACAGCCCTTCGCCATTGCCCTTGCCGAGCGAGCAGAGGAAATTCGTCTCGACTTTCGTTCCTGACCAGAAACGAGAATCGACCGCCGCCTTGTCAAAGCCCGACATCGGGCCGGTGTCCCAGCCCAGCGCGCGTGCGGCCAGGATGAAATAGCCGCCCTGCAGCGACGAATTGCGAAACGCGCTGTTCCGCGCCATTTCCGGATCGGCGAACCACGGCCGCGCATCGGCGTGCGGGAAAAGTTCGGGCAGATGGCTGGCGAAATCCAGGTCGAAACCGATGATCGCCGTCACCGGCGCCGCCAGCACCTTGGCGCGATTGCCTTCGCTGACACATTCGGCGAGATCGGCGCGCGCCTTGTCGCTGTGGCAAAAGGCAAAGCGCGCCGGCGAGCAATTGGCCGAGGTCGGCCCCAGCTTCACCAGATCGTAGAGCGCGCGCAGGTCGGTTTCGGTAACGGCCGCGTCCGACCAGCCATAATGGGTGCGGGCTTCGGTGAAGAGTGTTGCCAGCGCCGGCTGGTCGAGCGGTTCGGTCATGGCGGACTCTCAGACAGCGCGGACGTCGGTGACTTCCGGCACATAATATTTCAGCAGCGATTCGATACCCATCTTCAGGGTCGCCGTCGACGACGGACAGCCCGAACAGGCGCCCTGCATTTCCAGATAGACGGTGCCCTTGTCGAAGCCGCGATAGACGATGTCGCCGCCATCGCCAGCCACCTGCGGCCGCACCCGGGTTTCGAGCAATTCCTGGATCTGCGCGACGATCTCGGCGTCCTCGGGATTGTCGGCAACCACCGCCGTCGCTGCCGCAACGCTGTAAAGCGGCGCGCCCGAGCTGAAATGATCGACGAGCACGCCGAGCACCTGCGGCTTCAGCGCCGTCCAGTCGGCACTGCCCTCGGCCTTGGTGACGCTGACGAAATCGCTGCCGAAGAACACCCGCTCGACATCGCCGATCGAAAACAGCGCCGCGGCCAGCGGCGAGGCCTCGGCGCTTTCCGGCGTGGCGAAATCGGCGGTGGCGCCATCGGTGACGCTGCGGCCGGGTCGGAACATCAGCGTCTGCGGATTGGGGGTGCGTTCGGTTTCGATGAACATGGGCGGCTCCGATGCGACAATGCGGCCGATGTGGCGCGGGCGCCGGCGGGACGCAAGGGGAAAGTGGAGGATTATCGTCTGGTTTACTGGCAGAAGACCCGCGGACTCCGGCAGCTGCGGCCTGGGGCCCCAGCCGACGGAGGCACCGTCTTCAACACCCTCAGGTCAGCGACTCGAGCCGTTCCGGTTGCAGCCCGCCCGGCACCAGGATCACCACGCAGGGCAATTGCCCGGCGCGTTCGCCGGTAAAAAAGCTGATCAGCGGGCCCGGCGCGCCTTTCGCTGCTGCCGCCAGCACGAGCGCCCGGATCGAGGGATCGGCGCGGACATGCTCGAGGATCAGCGGCGCCGCCTCGCCTTCCAGGATTGTCGTCGACGGGCGCGTCCCGGCCAGCCCTTCGGCCTCGGTGGCCATGGCGTCGAGCAGCGCTTCGGCTTCGGCGCGGGCTTCGGCGCGCATGGCTTCCTGGACGCCGCCCCATTGCATGAATTCCGGCGGCCGGATGACGTGGCACAGCGCCAGCCGTGCGCCGACATGCGCCGAGCGCAGCGCGGCAAAGCGCAGTGCCACCCGCGCCTCGGCACTGGGGTCGATCACGACCAGATAGGTGGGAGCCGGCTCCATCGCCGCAGGCTAGACCCCGGCAGGCGCGCTGGAAAGCCCGGGCAATGGGGCCTCCGGCGGCTCTGGCCTCAGACCCTAGCCGCCGCGGGAACTTCTACGCTCAGCGCAGGACCGGAATCGGCGTCATGTTCACGCCGGCGGTCACCGTTTCGGCGGCGTCGGCCGGCGGGCCGAAGCTGGTATCGGCGCCATCCTGGGCGGCCAGCACATAGGCCGAGGCATCGAGGAACGGCTTCGGATTGACGGCGCGGCCATCGACGCGAATTTCATAGTGAAGGTGGGTGCCGGTCGAACGGCCGGTCGATCCCATGCGACCGATCAGCTGGCCCTGGCGGACGAACTCGCCGGGGCGGACGAGGATCTTCGACAGATGGCCGTAGCGGGTGTCGAGTCCCTTGCCATGGCTGACTTCGACCAGATTGCCATAGCCGCTCATGACGCCGGCCTTGCTGATGGTGCCGGCGGCGGCGGCATAGATCGGCTCGCCATGGGCGCCGGCCATGTCGACGCCCTGGTGCATCGCCGAGCCGCCGTTGAACGGATCGAAGCGGAAGCCGAAGTCCGAGGTGTAGCGATAGTCGCGCACCGGCATGAACGCCGGGATGGCGGTGATCGCGGTCTTGATCGCGGCGAGCTTGTTCCACGACAGGAACAGGTCCTTGAAGCGCGGTTCGGCGGAGACCGGGACATAGGGGCCGCCAACGGCGGTGCCATTCCAGCCGCTGGCGCCGGTGAAGCGCTCGGGATCGAGGCCGAGACGGCGGACCAGGGCTTCGGTGCCCTTCAGCCGGGCGACGGCGGCGGCGCCGGCCTGATCGACGAGCGCCAGCTGGCTGGCTTCGAGCTGGCGGAAAGGTTCGGTGATGCTGGAATCAACCGCGGCGGTGGCGGTGACGGCAACTGCTGCCTTGCCGCGGCGGCCGCGGGCGATGGGGGCCGGCGAGGCGACCAGCGCCGCAACGGTGGCGGCGGGGCTGTCGGCGGTGGCGCGCGGCAGCATGCCGGCCAGCTTCGCCATGTCGGGCTTGCCGGCGAGCAGCGCCGCCAGAAAGGCCTGACGCTGTTCAAGCGTGGCAGCGCGGGCGGCGACATCGCCCTTCAGAGCGGCGGTTTCGGACTTCATCGCGGCGATCTGCGCCTGCATCCGGGCGAGTTCGGCCTGCTTGGCCTGCATGGCGGCATCGCCGTCGCCGGCGATCATCGTCTGGGTGGCGATTCCCAGCCATCCGGCCACCAGCACTGCGGATCCAATCGCCATGATCTGCGTCTTCGTCCCCATCCGGATGGTCCGAAAACCATCATGCTGACCCGAGTGGTGCCGAAGCAGGAGTTCCCGGGGGGGCAGGGCACGCACAAGGCTGTTCGCCAGCCCGGCAAGGGCTGCGGTCAGTCTGTCCACGGTCCAAAATCCCCCGAACGCTCTACTCGACCCGGCCTGGCCTTCGTCGCGGATTGGCTCCACGCTCCCGGCTTCGGCCGGCGGCGATCGCTGCCGATCACCACCAACGCCAATCAAGCAGCCAGCGGGGTCGCCAGCAACCCGCCTCGGTTCACCTGCCGTTCAACCGTTGCGGGGCTGCGGTGAATTGAGACACGGTCGGAAAAATTTTGCGGCGCTCGCGCAACCATCGACAATTTCGCTCGTACGGCCGCAGCCGAATTGGTCGATTTTGATTCGCCCGGCGTGACGCTGGTCACGCATCCTGCCGATTCGCCGGGCGACGGTTGCCGGCTAGGCGAGCGCCTGCGCCGCCGCCAGCACGGCTGCGGCATGGCCCGGCACCTTCACTTTGGGCCAGGCCTGGGCGATGCGGCCGTCGCGGCCGATCAGGAAGGTGGCGCGCTCGATCCCCATGTACTTCTTGCCATACATGGCTTTTTCGACCCAGACGCCCCAAGCCTCGGTGACGCTGCCCTCGACATCGGCGCCCAGCCCCACGGTCAGGCCGTGCTTCTTGCGGAACTTGCCGTGCGCCGCGACGCTGTCGCGTGACACGCCAATCACCGTGGTGTCGGCGGCGGCGAATTCGGCGGCCAGCGCGGAGAAGTCCTTGCCCTCGGTGGTGCAGCCCGGGGTGTCGTCCTTGGGATAGAAATAGAGCACGACCTTGCGGCCGGCGTGATCGGCGAGGCGAACCGGGCCGGTATCGCCCTCCAGGCTGAAATCGGGGGCGGTATCGCCCACTTGCGGCATGGTCATGCGTCGCTCCTTCGGCTGCCAAGATGGCGTTCCCATGCCAGCCGAACCGCCTCGCGCGCCAGCGTCAATCGTTGCTGCACCGTGGCAAAAGCGTCGCAGCCGAGCGCGCGGGCGAACATCGCGGCGACCGCGGGCGACGGGCTGGCCGGCATCGTTCCCGCCAGCCGCAGCACGACAAGGAAGCGCGTCAGGCAATCATGCGCCTCGGCGATCGCCGCCGGCAACAGGCCATCGGCGACCAGCACCGCAATCGCCGCGCGCAGGTCCGCCGCCAGCGCCCGGCCATCGCGCAGCTGCAGGAAATGCACCAGGAATTCGAGATCGACGAGCCCACCCGGCGCCAGCTTGACGTCGAATGGCCCCTTCGGCGGCTTGGCGGCGGCGATGTCGGCGCGCATGGCGATGACGGCGGCACGCAGCGCCGGCTCCGGCCGGCAGCGGCGCAGCGCCAGGCCGATCGCCGCGCTCGCGTCCGCCTGTTCGGCCGCGGTGCCGCCGATCACCCGCGCCCGGGTCAGCGCCATCTGCTCCCAAGTGTCGGCATCCTCGGCATGGTAGCGCGCGAAGCTCTCGATCGAGCAGGCGAGCAGGCCCTTGGCGCCCCAGGGCCGCAGGCGCGTATCGATATCGTAGAGCGCGCCGGCGGCGGTCGGCACCGACAGCGCCGCCGTCAGCCGCGAGGCGAGGCGGTTGAAATATTGCGCCGCCGCCATCGGCTTCGGCCCCACCGACATCGCCTGGTGATCGCCGCCAAACAGATAGACGAGATCGAGGTCCGAGGCATGGGTCAGCGCCTGGCCACCATAGCGCCCCATCGCCAGCACCAGCACCGAGGCGCCGGGCACTTCGCCATGGCCGACGGCGAAATCCCGCGCCACGGCGGGCACCACGACGGCCAGCGCCGCATCGGCGAGGTCGGACAGTGATCGCGCCACCACCAGTGGATCGGCGCGGCCTTCGACGAGCTGCGCGCCGAGCTGGAAGCGCCGCTCCCCGGTCCAGCGGCGGACCCGGTCAAGCAGGGTCTCGAGGCCGGCATCGCCGACAAAGCCAGCCAGTTCCGCCGCCAGCGCCGCGGCATCGGGCAGCGGCGCGAAGGCATCGGGCGCCAGCATGATGTCGAACAGCGCCGGATCGCGGGCCAGTGCGTCCGACAAGAGCGGCGTCACCCCGAGCAGATTGCCGAGCAGCCCGACAAGGCGCGGATTGGCCTCGAGCAGCGCGAAGAACTGCGCGCCCGCCGGCAATTGCGCCAGAAAGCCGTCGAGCCGCGAGGCCGCCATGGCCGGATCGGCGGCGGCGGCGATGCCCTGCAGCAAGTCCGGCAGTACCATTTCGAAGGCGGCGCGCGCCGGATCGCTGCGCAATGCGCGCACCCCGCCGCCCCGCCAGCGCGCCAGCAGCGGCGCCAGCAGCTTCGCCTGCTTCGGGTGCCGCGCCTTCAGCCAGGCGGCGGCATCGGTCGGCACCGCCGGCGTCGCCGGGGCGGCAACGGCGATCAGCCGGTCATAGGCCCGGCCGACCGGCGCGGTGACCGCCTTCAGCCGCCGTTCCACGCCGGCCCAGTCGGGCGCGCCGCACAATGCCGCGACGCCGGCGCGATCAGCGGCGAGCTTCGGCACCATATGCGTCTGCTCGTCACGGCGCATCTGCAGCCGGTGTTCGAGCGTGCGCAGGGCGCGATAGCTGTCGGCCAGCACCGCCGCTTCGTGCGGCTCGATGCGCCCGGCCGCGCTCAGCGCCGCCAGCCCGTCGAGCGTCGCCGGCACCCGCAGCGCCGGATCGCGGCCGCCCCAGATCAGCTGATGAATCTGGGCAAAGAATTCGACCTCGCGGATGCCGCCGCGGCCGCGCTTCAGGTCATAGCCCGGCCCGATCGCCTGGCCGGCGTCGAAATGATCGCGGATGCGAAGACTCACCGCCTGGATGTCGCGCACCGCCGTCCAGTCGAGGCTGCGCCGCCAGACGAACGGCCGGATGGCATCGAGAAAGCCCTGGCCGAGGGCGATATCCCCGGCGCAGGCGCGCGCCCGGATGAAGGCGACACGCTCCCAGGTCAGCGCTTCCGACTGGTAATAATGTTCCGCGGCGCCGACCGCGATGCTCATCGGCGTCACTTCGCTGGCCGGACGCAGCCGCAGATCGACCCGGGCGACATAGCCATCGGGGGTCAGGTCGGACAGCAATGCCACGGCGCGGCGGGCGATGCGGACGGCGGCCTCCCCCGGCTCCTCGTTCGGCCGGCAGGGGATGCGGTCCGGGTCGTGGATGAGGATCAGGTCGACGTCGGAGGAATAGTTGAGCTCGCCGCTGCCGAGCTTGCCGAGCGCCAGCGCCGCCAGGCCCCGGTTCGGCGCGCCGCGTTCGGCGAGCGCGCCGGCGATGGCGGCATCGATGGCGGCATCGGCAAAGGCCGACAGCGCCGCCGTCACCGCCTCCAGCGGCCAGATCCCGGCGAGATCGGCAAGCGCGACGATCAGCGCGACATCGCCGCGCCGCCGGCGGAGGCGTTCGGCGAGCGGCAGCGCCGGATCGGCGAGGCCGGCCAGCGCCGCGGCCATGGCGGCATCCGGCCCGGCGCCGGCCAGATCGGTGAGCAGCGCGCCGCGGCTGCGGATCAGCCCCTTGAGGAATGGCGCGCGCGCCCAGGCGGTGGCGGCGGCGGTGACCAGCGCCGGCGCCATGCCGGCCGGCAGCAGCGCGGCGAGATCGGCCGGCGGATCGGCAGGCGGCAGGGCGAATTGCACGGCGGCAACATGGCACGCGCCGCAGCGACTGTCATGCCAGCGGAACCGCGCGCGTCGGCCCCGGGTTTGCGGTCGTAACCATCAGCGGAGACTTTTCATGCGCAAGCCCCTCACCATTGCTGTCGCCCTGGCCCTCGGCGTGCTCGTCACCGCCTGCAACACCGTTCAGGGCGCCGGCGCCGACGTCGAATCGGCCGGCAAGGCCGTGAAGGACACGGCGCGCGAGGCGAAGTAGGCGGAGAAACCATATTCGTTCGACAAAGGGTCATCCCGGGCTGGACCCGGGACCCAGCTTCTTCACCGGCTTCGGAAAGGAAGCTGGGCCCCGGGTCAAGCCCGGGGTGACC
>JAIXZK010000092.1 GCA_027489695.1 Sphingomonadales bacterium | reverse complement strand
GAAGCCATGGGCCAGCAGACCGCGGATCTGCTCGATGCGCTCGCCGCCGATGGCGTGGCGGCGGCGGCGCTTCGGGTCGATGGCGGCATGGTGGCCAATGAGTGGCTGTGCCAGGACCTTGCCGACAGTCTCGGCGTGCCCGTCGAACGGCCGCGCTGCATCGAGACGACGGCGCTGGGCGCGGCGATGCTGGCGGCGGTGGGGGCGGGGCTGTTCGCCGATCTCGCCGCCGCCGCCGCGGCGATGACCGGGCCGGACCGGCGCTTCGAGCCGCAACTGCCGGCCCTGGCACGTGCCGCCCGCCGCGAGCGCTGGGCCCGCGCCGTACGCCAGGCACTGGCGGATTGAAACGATCGGCGGAAGCGCCGACAGAATTTTTCGGGGGGAGACCAGACCATGGCAAATACGGAAATCGCCGCCATCCGCGCCTTTCTGGGCAGTCGCGAGCGCAACGACGATATCGCCGCCAGCCGTGCCGGCTATGATGCCATCGGCACGCTCTTTCCCTGCGCCGGGGATGTCACACTGACTCCGGTCGATGCGGGCGGTGTGCCGGCGGAATGGAGCGTGACGCCGTCGGCCGCCGCCGATACGGCGCTGCTTTATCTCCACGGCGGCGGTTATGTGATCGGCTCGGTCGCCAGTCACCGCCATCTTGTCAGCGAACTTGGCCGCGCCGCCGGCATGCGGACGCTGGCGCTCGACTATCGGCTGGCGCCCGAGCATGTCTTTCCGGCCGCCGTCGACGATGCGCTCGCCGCCTACCGCTGGCTGTTGGCGGAGGGCGTCGCGCCAGCCCGCATCGCCGTGGCCGGGGACAGTGCCGGCGGCGGCCTGACCCTCGCGCTGCTGCTGGCGTGCAAGGCTGCCGGCTTGCCGCAGCCGGCCGCCGCCGTCGCCATCTCGCCCTGGGTCGATCTCGCCCTGACCGGCGCCAGCATGGACAGCAAGGCCGCTGTCGACCCGATGGTGCAGCGCGATGGCGTTGCGATGATGGCGGGGCATTATCTTGGCAACAGCGATGCACGGACGCCGCTGGCCTCGCCGCTGTACGGCGATCTTGCCGGGATCGCGCCATTGTTCGTTCAGGTCGGCAGCGAGGAAACCCTTCTCGACGATGCCATCCGCCTGGTGGGTGCCGCCGGCGCGGCGCAGGTGCCGGGTCGGTTGGAAGTGGCGCCAGAGATGTTGCACGTCTGGCATTTTTTCCACCCGATGCTCGCCGCGGGGCGCGACGCCATCACCGCCGCCGGAGACTTCCTCGCCGGGCATCTGCGCTAGCGCATGGACGCGCGGCTGGCCTTCATCCTCGGCGGCAGCGCCGCGACGCTGCTGGCGCTCGGCGGATTGTGGATGGCGATCAAGGCGCCGAATGCGGCGGCGCGCTTTCGTGGGCGGCTCATGATGGTTGCCGCCGTGGTGATCGGCTTCAACGTCTGGGTGAACAGCCTGCCGTTGCCGCCGCCGCCATCGCAGCGCCTCAGCCCGCCATCAGCGCGTTGATCTCGGGATAGGGCATGGCGCCGTCCCACAGCGGATCGGCGTCGCCGGCAAGGAAGGCCGCATTGAGCCGCCGGGCGAGGCCATAGACGGCCTGGGTGATGCCAGAGCCGGCACTCAACCGCCGCACACCGAGCCGCCGCAGTTCCGCCGCCGGTGCCAGGCCGGGGCGGGCGAGCAGGTTGAGCGGCAGGCCGTGGCAGCCGGCCACCGCGATCGGGATGGCGTCGTGATCGACGAGGCCTGGCGCGAAAATGCCATCGGCGCCGGCATCGGCATAGGCGTGCGCCCGCGCCAGGAACTCCGCCATCGGGTCCTCGGGCGCCAACCCGCGCAGCCAGACATCGCAGCGGGCGTTGACGAACAGCTTTACCCCGAGCGCTTCGCCGGCGGCGCGCGCCGCGCCGATCTTGGCGGCGAGCAATGCCGGCGAGCCGGCGCCATCCTCGATATTGATGCCGACGGCGCCGGCATCGATCATGTCGCGGACATGCTCGCCGACCAGGCCGATGTCGTCGGAATAGCCGCCCTCGATGTCGGCTGAGACGGGCAGCGGCACGGCTGCGGCAATGGCGCGCACCACCTCGCGATAGAGCGGCATCGGCAGCGCGTCGCCATCCGGGAACCCCAGGCTCCACGCGACGCCGGCGCTTGTCGTGGCGATCGCCGCGGCGCCGACGGCGGCGGCGAGTCGCGCGCTGCCGACATCCCAAGCATTTGGCAGAACAAGGAAATCCCGGTGGAGTTCGGCGAAGCGCTGGGCATGTTCGATCATGCGCGCAGCATAACGCGATGTGGCCACCACGTCCGGCGGAATCCGGACGCTACCGGCCGCGGCGCTTGCGAGCCTGCGATTATCGCTCGGTTGGCGTCAGGGCGGCGCCTGCTAGACTGGCGCCAACAAAAAACGTCCTTGGGGAGACACGCATGAAGATTTCGGCCGGCACCAGCCTTGCAGCCCTGGCGGCAACGGCGTGGTTCGCGACGACCGCGCTTCAGGCCCCGGGCGGTGCGACGATGGCCGCCGCGGTCAATGCTGATCGACTGCTCGCCGCCGCCGGCGATGCCAGCAACTGGCTGACGCATGGCGGCACCTATGCCGAACAGCGGTTTGCCCGGCTCGACCAGATCAACGCCGGCAACGTTTCGCAGCTCGGCCTGGCCTGGTTCCACGATTTCGACACCAACCGCGGCCAGGAAGCGACGCCGCTGGTCATCGATGGCACCATGTACACCACCAGCGCCTGGTCGAAGGTGATGGCGCTCGATGCCGTCACCGGCAAGGTCAAGTGGAGCTATGACCCCGAAGTCTCCAAGGATCGCGGCTTTTCGGCGTGCTGCGATGTCGTCAACCGCGGCGTTGCCGCCTGGAACGGCCTGATCTTTGTCGGCGCCCTGGACGGCCGGCTGATCGCGCTCGATGCCGAAACCGGCAAGGTGAAATGGTCGGTGGTCACCGTCGACCAGGGCCAGCCCTATACCATCACCGGCGCGCCGCGCGTGGTGAAGGGCAAGGTCATCATCGGCAATGGCGGCGCCGAACTCGGCGTGCGCGGTTACGTTACCGCCTATGACGCGATGACCGGCAAGAAGGCCTGGCGCTTCTACACCATCCCCGGCGATCCGGCGAAGGGCCCCGATGGCGAAGCCTCGGACGAAGTGCTCGCCGCCAAGGCCGGCAGCACCTGGAGCGGCAAATATTGGCAGGCCGGCGGCGGCGGCACCGTCTGGGATGCCATCGTCTATGACCAGGAACTCGATCGCCTGTACATCGGCGTCGGCAACGGCTCGCCCTGGAACCACGAGATCCGCAGCGAGGGCAAGGGCGACAATCTGTTCCTGTCGTCGGTCGTCGCGCTCGATCCCAATACCGGCAAGTATATCTGGCATTATCAGGGCACGCCGGGCGAAACCTGGGACTTCACCCAGACCCAGCCGATCGTGCTGGCGACGCTGAAGATCGACGGCCGCGACCGCAAGGTGCTGATGCAGGCGCCGAAGAACGGCTTTTTCTACGTCATCGATCGCGAGACCGGCAAGCTGATCTCGGCCAAGGGTTTCGTGCCGCAGACCTGGACGACCGGTGTCGACCCCGCCACCGGGCGGCCGATCGAAGTGCCGGAAGCGCGCTACAAGAAGGCCGCCTTCGTCACCGCGCCCTCGGCATTGGGCGCACACAATTGGCACCCGATGTCGTTCAGCCCGCAGACCGGCCTCGTCTATCTGCCGGCGCAGGAAGTACCGATGCAATATGAGAGCCAGGCCGGCTATGCCCATCGGCCCGGTGCCTGGAACGTCGCCATCAAGATGATCGCGATGGAACCGCCCAGCGATCGCGCGGTCTACAAGGCGACGCGCGCGCTGCTGAAGGGCCAGCTCGTCGCCTGGGATCCGGTCAAGCAGAAGGAAGTCTGGCGCGTCCAATATGATGGCCCGTGGAATGGCGGCACGCTCGCCACCGCCGGCAATCTGGTGTTCCAGGGCAATGCCAAGGGCAGCTTCCAGGCGTTCGACGCCAGCACCGGCAAGCCGCTGTGGAGCTTTGCCGCGCAGACCGGTGTGATGGCCGGGCCGGTCAGCTATACCGTCAACGGCGTGCAATATGTGGCGGTGACCGCGGGCTATGGCGGCGCCTATCCGATCTCCGGCGGCTTCGGCGACGGGCCGCAGCGCGTTGCGCCGAACGGCCGGATGCTGGTGTTCAAGCTGGGCGGCACGGCGACGCTGCCGGCCTGGGAACCGCCGCAGCTGCCGCCGCCGAACCCGCCGCGCGACAGCTTCACCACGGCGCAGATTTCCGCTGGCGCCACCAACTTTGCCGAAAACTGCGCCGTCTGCCATGGCGCCGGCGCCCGCGCCGTCGGCATCCTGCCCGATCTGCGCCGTTCCGGCGCGCTCGACGACAAGGCGCTGTGGGCGTCGATCGTCCATGATGGCGCGCTGAAGGAGAACGGTATGGTCGCCTTCTCGAAGTGGATCAACCGCGACCAGGTCGAGACGATCCGCGCCTATGTCGGTGCCCAGGCCAAGATGCTGCAGGCGGAAGAGGCCGGAAAATAGGCGCAGGCATGTCATCCCGGGCTTGACCCGGGGTCCAGCTTCCTTCCGCTGCCGTGGACGAAGAAGCTGGGCCCCGGGTCAAGCCCGGGGCGACACAAGCTTCGCCGGCATCGCTTGTCGCGCGTCCGCCGCCATGGCATCGCCAGACCATGGCATCCCCCGCCGATTTCGCCGCCCGCATCGATGCCGCGCTGGCGCGTGGCGACACCGCCGCCGCCACGGCGATCGCCCGGCAGGCGCTGGCCGCCGGCGACCGCGATCCTTTCACCCTGAACCTCGTCGCCTGGGCGCGGGCGCAGGACGGCGAGCCCGCCGCGGCCGAAGCGATGGTTCGCGACGGCCTTGCCCGCGATCCCGGCGATATCGGGCTGGCGACGACGCTGGCCCTATGCCTGCGCCTGCAATCGCGGCTGTCCGAAGCCTTGCAGCTGCTCGATCGCGTCATCGCGGCGGCGCCGGGCTATGCGGTCGCCTGGCTCGAACGCGGGCTGGCGCTGCACCAGGGCAATTCGCTCGACGCGGCGCGGGCGAGCTATGGCGAGGCGCTGCGGCGCGACCCGAACAATGCGCCGGCCCATGCCGGCATTGCGGCGATTGCGGCGCTGCGCGGGGAGGGGGCGGAGGCGCGCGCCGCGGCCGGCCGGGCGCTGGCGATAGCGCCGCACGATCCGGTGGCGCATTGCGCGCTGGCCCGCTGCGAACTGGCCGATGGCGAGGCGGCGGCGGCAGAGGCGCGGCTGCAGGCGCTGCTGGCGACGCCGGGGTTGCGGCCGGATAATCGCAGCCTCGCCGAAACGCTGCTCGGCGATGCGCTGGCGAAGCGGGGGCAGCCGGCAGCGGCGGTGGCGGCCTGGACAGCGGCCAAGGCCGATCTGGCGGCGCGGCATCCGCAATTCGCGCAGGCGGCGGAAAGCGCGCAAGCCCATGTCGAGCGACTGGCGCGCGAGGCGAAGGGCCTGGCCTTCGCGCCGGCGACCGCGCCGCAATCGCCGGTGCGCCACGCCTTTCTGCTCGGCTATCCGCGCTCCGGCACGACGCTGGTGCAGACGATCATCGCCGGGGCCGGCGATGTTTCGACGCTGGAGGAAATGCCGACCCTGCGCGATGCGGCCGAAGCGTTTCTCACCCGCCCCGGCGTGCTGGTCGAACTGGCGGCGCTGCCCGAGGACCGCCGGGAGGCGTTGCGCGGCGCCTATTGGCAGCGCGTCGCCGGCTTCGGCGGCCGGCGCGCGGCGCGGCTGTTCCTGGACATGGACCCGCTGCGCACGCTGCAACTCCCGCTGGTCGCGGCGCTGTTTCCGGACGTGCCGGTGATCGTCATGCGCCGCGATCCGCGCGACGTGGTGCTCAGCT
This sequence comes from Sphingomonadales bacterium, assembly GCA_027489695.1. GTDB lineage: Bacteria > Pseudomonadota > Alphaproteobacteria > Sphingomonadales > Sphingomonadaceae > Sandarakinorhabdus. The sequence continues at coordinate 9,830 of JAIXZK010000092.1, read as the reverse complement.
GCTTTCGCCAGAATTTCGCCGCCAGCCCCGTGGCGATCGCCTTTGCGACATTGGAAAGTACCGCGCGCCATTACGCCGCGACCATGGATTTGCTGGCGACCTGCCTCGAACGCCTGCCCAATCCGGTGCTGGAACTGCGCTACGAAACGCTGGTCGCGGATTTCGATGCCGAGACGCAGCGCTTGTGCGGCTTCCTCGGCCTCGACTGGTCGCCGGCGTTGCGCGATGTCGCCGCCATCGCCCGCGGCCGCGCCATCGGCACCGCCAGCGTCGGCCAGGTCCGCCGCGGATTGTACGATGGCGGCGGCCAGTGGCGGGCGTTCGCGGCGGAACTGGCGCCGGTGTTGCCGATCCTGGGGTTGGCTGCGGACTGAGGTGAAGCGCCCTCCCCGCAAGGGGGAGGGAGTTCCCTCAATGCGACCGCGTCAATTCCCGCATCGCCCGGTCGAGGCCCTCGATGTTCAGGGGGAACATCCGGCCTTCCATGATCGTCTTGATCATCTGGATCGACTGGCTGTTGGCCCAATGCTTTTCCGGGATCGGGTTCAGCCACGCCGCGGAATGATAGACATCGAGCATCCGTTGCATCCAGACGTCGCCGGCTTCCTCGTTCCAATGTTCGGTGGAGCCGCCCGGATAATTGATTTCATAGGGGCTCATCGAGGCATCGCCGACGAAGACCAGCTTATAGTCGTGCGGGAATTTGTGGAGCAGCTCCATGGTCGGGGTGCGTTCCGACCAGCGTCGCTTGTTGTCCTGCCACAGCGCCTCATAGGGGCAATTGTGGAAATAGAAGAATTCGAGATGCTTGAATTCGGATTTCGCCGCCGAGAAGAGTTCCTCGCAGACCCGGATATGCGGGTCCATCGAGCCGCCGACATCGAGCATCAGCAGCAGTTTCACGGCATTGTGGCGTTCCGGCCGCATCACGATGTCGAGATAGGCCTTTTTGGCGGTACCCGAGATGGTGGCATCCATGTCGAGTTCTTCCGCTGCGCCGGTGCGGGCGAAGCGGCGCAGGCGGCGCAGCGCCACCTTGATGTTGCGGGTGCCGAGTTCGACCGCGCTGTCGAGGTTCTTGAACTCGCGCTTGTCCCAGACCTTCACCGCCTTGCCCTGGCGGCCTTCCTTCTGGCCGATGCGGACGCCTTCGGGGTGCGATCCCTGCGCGCCGAACGGGGACTTGCCGCCGGTGCCGATCCATTTGTTGCCGCCCTCGTGGCGCTTCTTCTGCTCCTCGAGCCGCTCCTTCAGCGTCTCCATGAGCTTGTCCCAGCCGAGCTTCTCGAGCTCGGCCATTTCCTCCGGGCTGAGGTTGAGTTCGGAGACGGCACGCAGCCAGTCCTCGGGAATTTCCGCGGTTCCCGTCTCAAGCGTCGGTTCTATCCCCTTGAAAACCTTGCCGAACACCTGATCGAAACGATCGAGCAGCGCCTCGTCCTTCACATAGACGGAGCGCGAGAGATAGTAGAATTGCTCCATGTTCCAGTCGATGACATCGGCCTGCAGCGCCTCCAGGAGCAGCAGATGCTCCTTCAGCGAGGCAGGGATCTTGGCGGCACGAAGCTCGTCGAGGAAGGTCAGGAACATGGTTGCATCCTATCAGCGCCGCGCCGGCTGCACAGCCTGTTCCTATCGCGCGGTCGTTTTGCCGAACTCCGGTCCCATCAGGTCAATCGCCGCGCCCGCCGACGCCGGGCAAATGGATGAAGGGTCAGCCTTTGTCGCGTTCCTCAGCCAACTCCCAAAGGGTGACAGCGGCCGAGCAGGCAGTCACGATAAGCACCAGCACATATCCGGAAGTTTCAGCGACGCCCCCTGATTGAGAAAGGGTAGGAAACAATAACCCCAAGATGACCGCACAGATTACTCGTCGCCGTTTGAACATGTCATAGCTAAAATCTATCTTGTCGTCTCCACGTTCGGATCGAGCCAAGGAGATAAGGCTTGAAAATCGAGCCCATGGCGTAAAATCCCCGGCGTAAAATACAAGTACAACTTGAAATCCGAGCCAAAAAAAAGCAATGATGTGCTCAACCATATATATTAGTATCGTTTGCAAAGGGAGATGATTTAGAGGTGCGATCAATACTACAACTAACCTTCTAATTCAATGAGTGCCCGCGAGGCGGTAATGCCGATCAATAGCTGGTTCGTGGACAGATGGTTCCGCCAACGCCGGCAGGTCGCGGCAACTGTCAGCCGGCCACCAGTGCCTTCAACGTCCGGTTCGGCGGGCTCACCGTATCGATGCGGCCGCCGGGGTAAAACGCCCGGATCGGCGCTTGCAAAGGCGTGTCGGCAAAGGCCTCGGCCAGCGCTTCCGCCGTCCAGCCGCCGTCGTGCGTCACCAGGCCGTCGGCGCTCCACGGCGTGTACAGCGCCACATCGGGGCCTTCGACGCCGAAGATTCGACCGGTGAAGCGGCACAGCGGCGAGGCAAGGAATACCACCAGCGGCGAGACATGCTCCGGCGCGTGGCGATCGAAGCCCTCGGCCCGCGGCATCAAGCGGTCGACATCGGGGCTGGCCATCACCATCCGCGTCCGCGCCGCCGGGGCGATGGCGTTGGCGCGCACGCCCAAGGGCGCCAGCTCCTGCGCCAGCACCTGGGTCAGCGCGGCGATGCCGGCTTTCGCCGCGCAATAGGGGCCGCCGTTCGGCATCGGGTGCACGCCGACCGGCGAGGTGGTGTTGATGATGGCGCGGCCGGAATCGGGGCCGCGGTCGCTCCACAGCCGCGCCGCATGGTGGCAGACGGCGGTGGTGCCCTTCAGGTGCACGCCGATCTCCAGGTCGAAATCGGCTTCGGTCAGCTCGGCCATCGTCGCCGGGCGATTGATGCCGGCGTTGTTGACGACGATGTGCAGGTCTCCGAACGTCCGCACCGCCTGTTCGACGATGGTGGCGGCGCCGGCCCATTCGGCGACGCTGGCGCGATTGGCCACCGCCATGCCGCCCATCGCCTGGATCTCGGCGACGACGGCCTGGGCCGCGTCATCCTCGCCGGCGTCGCCGGTGACGCTGCCGCCCCAGTCATTGACCACGACCCGCGCACCCGCCGCGGCCAGCGCCAGCGCATGGCAGCGGCCAAGCCCGCGGCCACCGCCTGTCACAATCGCGACCTTGTTCTCCAGCAGTGCCATGGCCGAAACCCCTTCTGATCTTTTGAAGGGCGACCATGTTGGGCTTCGATTACACCGGCAAGACGGTGGTAGTGACAGGGGGCAGCACCGGCATCGGCAATGCCTGCGCGCGCGCCTTTCTCGCCGCCGGGGCGCGGGTGATCGTTACCGGCACCCGCGCCGGCCCTGCCGATTATGAAGGCACCGATGGCGACCTGACCGGCCTTGAATATCAACGGCTTGACCAGGGCGACTGCGACGCGGTCGCGGCCTGGGACCCGGCGGTAGAGCACCTTGATGCGCTCGTCATCGCCGGCGCCAAGGTCGCTTACCGCCGTGCCGAATTCGAGATCGAGACCTTCGCCGATGTGCTGGCGACGAACCTGACCGGCCCGATGCAGCTGGCGACGAAGTTCCGCGCCGCGCTGGCAGCGGCGCAAGGCAGCATCATCTTCGTCGGATCGGTGGCGAGCTTCCGCGGCACCATCGGCCAGCCGGCCTATTCGGCGTCGAAAGGCGGGCTGCTGACCCTGACCAAGACGCTGGCGCAGGCCTGGGGGCCGGAGGGCATCCGCGTCAACCTGCTCGCGCCCGGGCTGGTGCGCAGCAAGATGACGGCGATCACCTGGGAAAACCCCGATCGCCTCGCCGCCACGGAACGCACCGTGCCGCTGCGCCGCATCGGCGAGCCGGGGGACATGGCCGGCGCCGTGCTGTTCCTGGCGTCGCCGCTGGCCGCCTATGTCAGCGGCACCTCGCTCACCGTCGATGGGGGACTTTCGGCATGAGCTGGGCGAGCGGAAAACACGCACTGGTCACCGGCGGCAGCCAGGGCATCGGCCATGCCACCGCACGTGCCTTGCGCGATCTTGGCGCGCAGGTGACGGTAACGGGCACGCGCGCGGCCTTCGGCGACTATGACGAGCCGCTGGACGATGTCGCCTATTTCCCGGCCGATCTCGCCGATCCGGCGGCGCGCGCGGCGCTGGCGGCGCGTTTCGATCGGCTCGACGTGCTGATCAACAACGCCGGCGGCGGCGGCGCCGGCCAGTTCGACCAGCAGGTGTTCGAGGCGGTGATCGACCTCAATCTCAACGCCGTCATGGATCTTTCGACGCGGCTGCTGCCGCTGCTGAAGGCCAGCGGTGGCGCCATCGTCAACATCGGCAGCGCGGCGAGCTTTCTCGCCATCAAGGAAGCGCCAGCCTATACGGCGGCCAAGACCGGGCTGCTCGGCCTGACCCGGGCGCTGGGGGACAAGTTCGCCGCCGATGGCGTGCGGGTCAATCTGGTGGCGCCGGGCTTCATCGAGACGCGGATGACCGCCGGTGCGCGCAAGGATGCCGATGTCGAAAAGCGGCTGCTGAAGGCGCTGCCGATGCGCCGCTGGGGCCAACCGGCGGAGATCGCCGACGCCATCCTGTTCCTCGCTTCGCCGGCGGCGAGCTATATCACCGGGCAGTCGCTGGTGGTCGATGGCGGGCTGATGCTGCGCTAGGGCAGGGGCGCGATTGCGGCTGTCCGTGCTGGCCGCCGGCGGTGAATTGCTGCTATGGAATGCCGGCAGCGGGGGAGCGAATCATGCGGTTCATCGGTCTGGTAGCGAGTGCGATGCTGGCGACGGCGCCTGCCGCTGCGGAAATCTCCTATGTCGCGTTCAGCGGCGATGGCACCGTCACCTATTCCAATTATGAATTCGCGCCCGCGGTCGGAACGCCGGTGGTCGTCACCGGCTGGATCGATTTCGGCGATCAGGCGCTGCCGGACCGTTTCACCGGCACCGTCGGCTTCAGCAACAATGATGGCGTCACCTACAATTTCAATGTCGCCGGTGGGCTGGTTTCCGGCGATGGCAACGGCCCCTATGGCGGCGTCAACGCCCGCTTCCTGCGCGGCCGCCTGACCGGCGTATCGATGTACGCCGATTACGACAGCAGCATCTATGATCTGTTCAGCAACAGCTTCAGCGGTGCCACCGGCTTCCGTTCCGGCGATGGCGAGATTTTCGACTGGGGCGGCAAATGGAGCCTGGTGCCGGAACCCGGCAGCTGGGCGATGCTGCTGACCGGCTTCGCGCTGACCGGCGCGATGATGCGGCGGCGGACCCGCGTCGCCGCCTGATCCGCGCTACTGCTTGCCGGAGACGATGATTACGCCGTCGCGCGCGCCGGGCGGGGTGTAATAGGCGGCGCCGCCGGCGACGATCACGCCGACCAGCGTGGTGATCGCCGATGCGAGATCGGCGGAAACCGCCACCCCCGGAATCGCATTCAGAATATGGATGACGATGGTGGCGATGGCGCCGCCCACCGCGGTGCCGCCGGTCGCCGCCACTGCCTTGTTGGTCGGCGCCGGCGATTGCTGGCGCACCTGCGCGGTGCCGGGCTGGTTGGGTTCATCCGTCATGGGCTCGCTCCGGAATTGCCGCGGCATGGGTTGGGCTCGGGGCGGATGGAAGCACAGCCTGGCTGGAGGGGGAAGGCGAGAGACGCCCGCAGGGCCGAGCCGGCAACAGCCATCGCGAATCGGCAGTTTCGCCGGCCGCGATAACCCCACCCGCCGCGCCGCGCGCGCTGAGCCTGCCCCCTCCAAGCGCGGGAGGAGATTCCGCATCGAGGTGTTGATGCTGGGCGCATTCGGGCTTGGTTGCGCGTGACGGTGATCACAGGAGCCATGGGGGAAGTTCGGCGTCGCGCCCGATGTCGCCGGGCCTGGCGGGGCCGCCGCCGCAGTTCAGGCGGCTGGCCGGGCCGGCTCGGCGCGCGCGGCATCCTCCATGTCGTGCAGCGTCGCCACCAGCACGAAGGAAATGATCATCAGCAGCAGCCAGGCGCCGAGCTTCGAGAGTGGCACCAGGCTCCAGCCGCCGGCCTGGCTGGGGTAGACCCAGGCGTTGCTGAAGGTCGCGACATTCTCCGCCACCCAGATGAACAGCGCCACCAGCAGGAAGCCGAGCAGGATCGGCATTCGCCGCGGCGCGTGCAGCGGGCGATATTCGAACCAGGTCCGCCGGAAGATCAGCAATGTCAGGCCGAAGAGCAGCCAGCGCGGATCGGGCAGGAAATGATGGCTGAAGAAATTGATGTAGATCGCCACCGCCAGCGCCACCGGCTGCCAGCGCGGCGGATAGGCGATCGGACGGATATCGAAAATCCGCCAGATGCGGGCGATATAGCTGCCGACCGCGGCGTACATGAACCCCGAAAACAGCGGCACATTGCCGATGCGCAGCACGCCCGGCTCGGGATAGGTCCAGGATCCCATTTGCGTCTTGAACACCTCCATCACCGTGCCGACGATGTGGAAGGCGACGATCACCCGCGCTTCGGCCAGCGTTTCCAGTCGGAACGCCAGCATCGCCAGCTGGATGGCGACGGCGATCAGCACCAGCGCGTCATAGCGGGCGATCGGCGCACTGGCCGGATACCAGAGATGCGTGCCGAGCAGCGCCGCCAGCATCAGCCCGCCGAACAGGCAGGCCCAGCCCTGCTTGAAGCCGAACAGCAGGAACTCGAAGCCCCAGGCCTGCCAGCGCCGGCGGAAGCGCAGCGCCTCCAGCCGGTCACGAACGCGGGCGAAGCGAGTGCGGGGGGCAGTCATGGCGGAAGGGGAGGCTCCGGGGTGCGGCCCCGGCGGCCCCACACTCCCATCCTAGCGCTCGCTCCCGCCGCTTGGGAACCGCCGCGCCGCCGGCGGCGCGGCTTTGTCAGGCCCGATTGGCGTAGATCAGGCTGCCGGCCGGCAGGCGATCGAGCACCAGGGCGACATCGGCGGCCGAAAAGGCGAAACAGCCTTCGCTGCGCCCCAGCTTGCCGGTCTGGCGGATCACCGGCGGTTCGCAATACCAGGCGCCGTGAATGACGATGGCGCGGGCTTCGGCGGTGCGGTTCTCCGGATCGAGCCCGATCAGGCGGCGCGAGGCGCCGTGCTGGCCCGAATAGGCGGCATCGGTGAGATAGGCGCCGGCGCTGCTGGCGGCGGAACCCGGTTCCGCCGAGAAGCGTTGCAGAAAGCCGCTATGGGCCGGATCGGAGCCACGGCCATGGGCCACCCGCAACGACGCGACCAGGCCCGTTTCGGGCGCCAGCAGGAAGAAGCGCGGCGTGGCGCTGTGCCGGCCGAAATCGACAATGGCGAGCAGCTGCTTCTGGGTGATGCGCTCGGCATGGCGGGCAAAGGCGGCGCGCGCTTCGGCCAGCAGGCGCGGATCGGGGCTGGCAGGCAGGCTGGCCAGCGCCGGCGGCGCCAGCAGCGCCGGAGCCGCCACCGCCATGCCTCGCAGCAGGCAGCGCCGCGACATCGGCGCGTTTCCGGACGGATCGTGCATGTTCATCGCAGGATGATGTAAGCTGTCTGCATGAAGATTTCACCCCGGCTGCCTCGCCCCGCCCGGTTCCGCCGGCAGCTCGGCGCGTTGCTGATGTTGCTGGCAGTGCCGGCGCTGGCTGCACCTGCGATGAAGCCACCCGCGGCGCTGCCCGCGCCGGCACCGCTTCCGGCGGCGACAGTCGCCATTTCGCCCGTCGCGCAGATCGAGCGGCTGGCGCGCCTCGATGCCAGCAGGCTGCCGGCCAGCGCGCGCGCGGCCGTTGCCACCAGCCTGGCGCGCTGGCGGAAGTTGCCGCCATTGCCGGCGGGGCGTTTCCTTCTGGTCAATATCCCGGCCTTCGAAATCCGCCTGCAGGAGGGCGCGGTCATCGTGGCACGCTGGCGGGCGATCGTCGGCACGCCGCGCACGTCGACGCCGGAATTCACCGGCGTGGCGGCGGGGGTCATCCTCAATCCCTGGTGGAACGTGCCCGACAGCATCGTGCACGAAAGCGTCGGTCGGATGATGGCGAGGCGCCCGGCCGAAGCCGCCCGCCGCGGCTATGTTCGCGATGGCGACCGCTATCGCCAGCGCCCGGGCCCGGACAACCAGCTCGGCCAGATGAAGCTGGATTTCAGCAACCCCGCCAGCATCGGCATCCATGACACGCCGGCGCGCGTGCTGTTCGCCCGCGGCAAGCGGGCGCTCAGCCATGGCTGCATCCGGGTCGATGATGCGCTCGGCTTTGCCGCGACCCTGCTCAACGACGGCAGCAACCGCGAGAGCCTGGCGGCGCGCCTGCCGGGCGGCGAAACGCAGCGGCTGGCGTTCGGATCGCCGTTGCCGGTGATCATCGGCTATTTCACCGCCGAGGTCAGCGATGCGGGCGCGCTGGTGATCCACGACGATGTCTACCGCCGCGATCAGCTCCCGACGGCGGCGACAAGCGCGATGCCCGACAGCGAGTGTGGCGACCGATAAGGCGTGCGGTGACCGCCTACGCATGCAGGCGAACCGGGCCAAATCCACCGATCCTGTTCCGCCTGCAACGGCATCGACCCGTTGCCGCGCGCCGGCATCAAGGGCGTGTTCCAGAGGCTCCGTTACTTGACTTGAGGGACAGGAAGCGGCGCCGGTCAGGCGCTTGACTTTGCCATGGCAGCGCATACTCAGCCGCCGAGGATCATCCGGGAGGCTTGTCGTGACATTTCGTCATTTGCTGCTGGCGGTTGCGCTGCTTGGCCTGCCGGCCGGCGCCAGCGCGACGCGCTTCACCTATTCCGGTTCGATCGACAGCTATGTGGTGCCCAAGGATGGCATTTACCGCATCACCGCCCGCGGCGCCGGCGGCGGTTCGGGGTATACGGAAAATTCCGCCGTCACCTCGCGGGCGCTTGGCCCTGCCGGCGGTCAGGGCGCTGCGGCGCGCGGGCTGTTCGAGCTTTCGGCCGGCACCACGCTCAGCCTTGTGGTAGGCGGCGCGGGCATTCGCAGTTCCCGATATTCGGGCGGCGGCGGCGGCGGTGGATCCTTCGTGTTCATCGGGTCCACCCCCTATGTGGTCGGCGGCGGCGGTGGCGGCGGCAGCAACTTGGCTATGGGCCAATCGGCCAGCGGCATCGGCGGAACGGGCGCCGGTGGCAGCATTCTCGATACTTTCGGTGGCGCACCCGGTGCCGGCTGGTTCGGCGATGGTCAGGTGCCCTATACAGTCTTCGGCAGTCCCGATGTCGCCGGCAAATCACGACCGAGTTTTGCCGGCGGCATTGATTTCTTCGTTGGTCTCGGCACGGGTGGATTTGGCGGCGGCGGCTCTGGCCAGACAGGTCTTTTGGGACTTGACAACCAGACCCTCGGCGGCGGCGGCGGCGGCGGCTACACCGGTGGCGATGGCGGAAACGAAAATGGCGGTGGCTTTGCCGGCACCTCCTATGTCGCGCCGTTCAGCCTCGCCAGCAACTTCACCAGCGGTGCCGGCGGCAACGGCGTGATCCTGATTGCCGAGGTCCCCGAACCAGCGAGCTGGGCGCTGCTCGTCATCGGTTTCGGCGTCATCGGCGGCAGCCTGCGCGGGCGCCGCCGACTGCCGGCCTGAAGCCGCCGCCTCAGGCGTTGCCGCGCCGGCTCATGAAGGCCAGCCGCTCGAACAGCATCACATCCTGTTCGTTCTTCAACAGGGCGCCGTGCAGCGGCGGGATCAGCGATTTGGTATCGCGGTTGCGCAGCACTTCGATCGGCAGATCCTCGTGCATCAGCAGCTTCAGCCAGTCGAGCAGCTCCGACGTGGACGGCTTTTTCTTCATGCCCGGCACTTCGCGGATATCGAAGAAGATGTTGAGCGCCTCGGCGACCAGCGTGCGCTGGATGTCGGGGAAGTGGACGCGGATGATGGCTTC
>JAIXZK010000298.1 GCA_027489695.1 Sphingomonadales bacterium | reverse complement strand
GCCCGCCGCGACCTGGCCGGCAAGCTCCCGCACCAGGTCGACGCCGGCTGCGCTGCCGTAGCGGCCGACGTCGTCAGGCGCCTGCAGCTCGCCGGCTGGACGATCACCCCAGCACCCCCGAAGCCGCCCGACATGGGCCGCTAGCCCAGCGCCAGACGCACGAAAGGCGGCGGTGGCCATCGCCACCGCCGCCCCGCGACCGCTCAGCCCAGCCGGGCCCGTGCTATGTCATCCCTGCCTCAGTCCTTCGGCTTGGCCTCGGCCGCATCGAACCACGCCCGCACCCGGGCCAGCTGGTCGCGCAGCCCGCGCCCCCACATCAGCACGGCATCGTTCCAGTCCTCGTACTCATCCTGGCTTTCGGTCACCGGAGCCGCCGGCTCCTCCTTGTCGGCCAGGTCGGCGGCAGGCGGGCGCAGGCTCACCACGTGCACGGGCGACCTGTTGAGCCCGCACGCACTCAAGCCGAGCGCGGCTGCGATCAGCCAGGCGTTGATCCGGTACCGCATTCCCCACCTCCTCGAGCTGCCTTGCCTCGGCGAGGATCCTCGCCCCGTCATCCGCGCGCGCCACATCGGCCGCCTCGTCGGCGGCCCTGGTGCGCGTCATCGTCTCGATGGTCCCGGCCGCGATCGCGGCATCGGCGCGCGCCTGCACCTTGGCCTCGCGCCCGTCGAGCATCAGCATCAGCAGCAGCCCGACCGCGGCCGCCGCGCCGGCAATGCCCCACACCCGCATCGGCACCCTGCCGAGCAGCGACAACAGCCAGACCGGCATCCCTCAATCCTTCCCCGGTTCGGTCGGCCTGGCGACCCGCATCGCCACCCCCAGCGCGCCGAGCAGCACGCCCAGCCCATTGGCATAGGCCTGCGGCTCGAACCGCTCCCAGCTCACCGCCGCCAGCCAGACGAACTGCACGGCGCCAGCCAGCCCGGTCACCCGGATCAGGTCCGTCGTCTGGTTATCGCGCGCCGTCGTGATCTCGCGCAGCGCCTTGCCGATCCGGCCCCAGGCCCCCGAAATCCAGCGCCCGATCATGCGTCGGCCAATGGCCAAGGCGGCATCGGCACCGTCTGCCCCCGCAGCTCGTGCGAGCAGTCGTCCAGGAACTGGATGCGGCCATCGGTGATGAAGCTGTGGCACTGCTTGCAGGCGAAGCCCCAATCGGTGCCGTCGGCATCCGGCTGGCACCAGCAAGGATCCTGCGGCGCATGGCCGGGCACGAAATGCCCGCTGCGCACCAGCAGCGAGGGCGTGAACGTCGGCGCCTCGTGGTTGCCGTTGAAGCCCCAGCGCGGCCCCGGGCCTTCGCCAACCGGCACCCGATGCGTCTCCTGGCAACCCGGGCACCAGAAGGCCAGGCTGCCATCGGCCAGGATGTTGAACAGCCCCACAATGCGGCTCACCGGCTCAGCCCCGCCCGATAGTCCATCCCGCCGCCCTTGCGCGGCGTCGCGGTCAGCGCCTGGCGCCGCAGCCGGCCGGCGCGGTACGAGACATGCACCCAGCCGCTGTTCGGCTGGCCGGGCGTGTACGCTTCCAGGATCAGCTGGTCATACGGCACCGATCGGTCGATGAAGCTGGCCAGGTCGAAGTTCGAAATCCCGGCGATCTCGATGTCCGCCGCCTCGCCCAGGCAATGCTGGCTGTCGGCGGTGCCGCCGATCGAGCGGTTGACCTGCGGCGATCGATAGCCAGACCGCACGATCACCGGCAGCCGGAAATGCGCCCGCACCGGCTCCAGCACGATCGCGCACAGCGTCCGCATCGCCGCCACCGCGGCGGCCGGCGGCTCGTTGCGCCAGCCCTTGCGCAGCGCCGTCTCGCTCTTGGTCATCTCGGCCAGGCTGAAATTGGTCGATAGCTGCATCGCCGCCCCCTGAAACCCGCGCCGATTATGCAGCGCCTATGAATTCACCCCGGCAGCGCCGCCGCCTGCGCCTCGCTGATCGCCCCCTCGGCCACCAGCAGCGCGATCAGCGCGTCGAGCCGGGACACCGCCGGCACGTCCACCCAGGCGCGCGCCTCGGCCTGCCAGACCGCGAACCCGGCCACCGCGCTCGGCGGCATGGCGATCACCGCTTCGCCCTCGCCGGGCTCCGGCTCCTCGGCCAGCATCGCCTCGATCATCGCGCCGGTGCCGGCGTCGTACCGCGCCCACATCACACGCCGCGCCCGATGAAGCTGCGCGCCGAATCGATCGTCACGCTGCCCGGCGAGCTCGAGGAAACCACTGCCCGCGCCTGGTAATTGCGCGCCTCGCTGGCGCTGTTGGTGATGCTGCCGCTGGCGTTCAGGGTCAGCGTGTCGCCGCTGCCGCCGCTGTCCGATCCGCCGGTGCCGAACCCGGTCAGGGATCCGCCGATGATCTGGTATTCCAGCGCGATCGTCACCGTCCGCGACGCCGCCAGCACGGCATAGGCTTCGGCAATCAGGTCGATCGATCCGCCCACCGGCAGGGTAAACGTCACCCAGGGCGAATTGCCGACCGCGCTGATCACCGCCGGCACCACCGCCGGCCCGCCGCCGAACATCGCCGCGTCGATCACCGCGCCGATCGTCGTGCCGCCGAACACCGTCGCCGTGTCGGCCAGCACATCGGCGGTCACATCGGCCGCCTGCTGGGTGCTGGCCACCCGCACCGCGGCGATCCGACTGTTGCCGCCGGTCGCGTCCGAAACCGCCCGCACCGCCACCAGCGCGGCGTCGGCCGGCACCGTCACCGCATAGGCGACCTTCGTCCAGGTCGAATGGCTGCCCGGCCAGGCCGAAAG
>JAIXZK010000411.1 GCA_027489695.1 Sphingomonadales bacterium | reverse complement strand
TTCGAACTGCTGCGCGCCTTCGTCTGGCGCATTCGCCAGCGCTGACATTGACCGCCATGGCGGCGGGGATGGCGGTGGCCGCCACCCCCGCCGACCCTTGGGTCGCGTGCAGCAAGTCCGTGCCAATTGACTGCGATCGACCCTAGAGCGCCGCGCTCAATTCCTTGATTTCCTTGTTAAGAATACGGTCATTGTCCGAATAGTCGATCGGGCAGTCGATAAGCTGCACGCCCTTGGCGGCCAGGCATGACGCCAGCAGGCCAGGCAGCATCTCGGCCGACGTCACCAAATGGCCGGTGGCGCCATAGCTTTCGGCATATTTGACGAAATCCGGGTTGCCATAGCTCAGCCCCCAATCGGCAAAGCCCATGTTCGCCTGTTTCCAGCGGATCATGCCATAGCTGTTGTCGTTGAGGATCAGCACGGTGAGGTTCAGCCCCAGCCGCACCGCCGTCTCCAGCTCCTGGCTGTTCATCATGAAGCCGCCATCGCCGCAGATCGCCATCACCTTGCGGTCCGGGTACACCATTGCCGAGGCCATGGCGCTGGGCAGCCCCGCCCCCATCGTCGCCAGCGCATTGTCGAGCAGCACGGTGTTCGGCCGATAGGCGACATAGTTGCGGGCGAACCAGATCTTGTAGACGCCATTGTCGAGCGCGATGATGCCATCCTCCGGCATCGCCTTGCGGACTTCGCTGACCAGATATTGCGGATAGATCGGGCAGCGCATGTCGCCGATGGCGGCATCGCGATGCGCGACTTCGGCGGCGCGCGCCGCCAGCATGGCCTCGCAGCCCCAGGGCTGGGGGGTAATGGCTTCCTTGATCTGCCAGATGGCGTTGGCGATGTCGCCGACCACCTCCACTTGCGGGAAATAGACCGGATCGACTTCGGCCGATTTCGTCGAGACATGGATGACGGTGGCGCCGCCCTCGGCCATGAAGAAGGGCGGTTTCTCGATCACGTCATGGCCGACATTGATGATGACATCGGCGCGGCGGATCGCGGCATGGACGAAATCGCCGGCGGACAGCGCCGCGCAGCCGAGGAACTTCGGGTGGCGCTCGTCGATGACGCCCTTGCCGAGCTGCGTCGTCAGGAACGGGATGCCGGTCTTGTCGATGAGCTCGCCGAGCATCCGGCTGGTCATGGTGCGGTTGGCGCCGGCGCCGATCACCAGCACCGGGCTGCGCGCCGCCTCGATGTGGCGCACCGCCTCGCGCACCGCCTTGCCATCGGCATTGGGCCGCCGGACGTAGCTCGGCGCGATCGGCACCGCGTCGGTCGGATCATGCGCGATGTCCTCGGGCAGTTCGAGGTGGGTGGCGCCGGGCTTTTCCTCCTGCGCCAGGCGGAAGGCCTCGCGCACCCGCGCCGGGATATTGTCGGCGCTGGCCAGCTGATGGGTGTATTTGGTGATCGGGCGCATCATGTCGACAACGTCGAGGATCTGGAAACGGCCCTGCTTCGATCGCTTGATCGGCTTCTGTCCGGTGATCATCAGCATCGGCATGCCGCCCAGAAAGGCATAGGCCGCCGCGGTGACGAAATTGGTGGCGCCGGGCCCCAAGGTCGCCAGGCAGACGCCGGCCTTGCCGGTGTGGCGGCCATAGGTCGCCGCCATGAAGCCGGCGCCCTGCTCGTGGCGGGTGAGGATCAGCCGGATCTGCGTCGATCGTGACAGGCTGTCGAGGAAATCGAGATTCTCCTCGCCCGGCACGCCGAAGACATATTCGCAACCCTCGCGTTCGAGGCATTGCACCATCAGATCGGATGCCTTGGTCATCGCTTTCCCCCCATGGCGCTCGCCATTTTGCGGCATCGTGCCGCAGCGGCAGCGCAATGGAAAGCGGCATCGGTCCGGGGGTCGTGATCGGTGATGCGGACAGGAAGAATTGCCGCCGGCGGCTGGGGCATCTTCTCAGTCCAGGTCGCCATGCCCGCGGGCGAGATAGTCCGCCGACTGCATTTCCATCAGTCGGCTGACCGTGCGCTGGAATTCGAACGCACCGTCGCCCTGGCGATAAAGATCCTCCGGCGCCGCATCGGCGGCGGCGAACAGCTTGACCTTGCGCTCGTAAAGCGCGTCGATCAGCGTCACGAAGCGCACCGCCTCGTTCCGGTTCTCTGGCCCCATCATCGGAATGCCGACGAGGAAAACGCTGTGATAAGCGCGCGCGATGGCGAGATAATCGGCCGCGCCGAGCGGTTGCCGGCAGAGACGGGCGAAGGAGAACACCGCCACCCCTTTCAGTGATTTCGGCACATGCAGCTGCCGCCCGCCGCCGACGGTCAGCGTCGCCGTCGGCACCCGGGCGCGATCCTCGACCGGATAGTCGGTAAGGCGGAAAAAGGTCTGGGACAGCGCTGCCGTCGCCGCCGGACCGTTGGGTACATGCCAGGTCGCCGCCCCGGCCAGCCGCGCCAGCCGGTAATCGGTGGGGCCATCGAGCGGCACCACCTCGCAACGCTCCTTGAGCAGCGCCAGGAATGGCAGGAACAGCTGCCGGTTGAGCCCGTCCTTGTAAAGATCGTCGGGCGGCCGGTTGCTGGTGGCGACGATCGTCACGCCGGCGGCGAACAGCGCGGTGAACAGCCGGCCGAGGATGGCGGCGTCCGCAATGTCCTTGACCTGCATCTCGTCGAAACACAGCAGCCGCGCCCGTCCGGCCTGCCAGCGCGCCACCTGCGGGATCGGGTCTTCCGCCGAAGCCTCCCGCGCCGCGTGCAGGGCGGCATGAATCTCGAGCATGAATTCGTGAAAATGCACCCGCCGCTTCGGCGCCACCGACGCTGCGCCGAAGAACAGGTCCATCAGCATCGACTTGCCGCGGCCGACGCCGCCCCAGAGGTAGAGCCCGCGCGGCGGTGGTGGCGGCGGCGCCCGGAACAGCCGGCCGAACAGGCCGGGTGATTCCGGAGGCGTCGCCAGTTCCGCGTTCAACTTCTGCAGGCGATCGGCGACCGCCGCCTGCGCCGGATCGGGGCGCAATTCGCCGGCTGCGATCAGCGCGTCATACGCGGCGCGCACATCGCCCGCGCGAACATCGGCAACGCTGGTCAATCGACCTGCGCCGACGGCCGCCCCTCATGCCCGTCGCTGTCCGGCCGGGGCTTGCGCGGCACCTTGCGCATCGTGCCGGTGAAGGAGGCGACGTTGACGCCATCCTGCGTCACCAGCCCACGCACGAACAGCATCTTGCCGGTTTCCTTGAGGATTTCGCCCGATGCCTCGATCGGCTTGCCGACGATGCCGGCGCTGAGGAAATCGGTCGCGCAGCTCAAGGTGACGGCGGCGCTGTTGTCGAGCTGGCGATAGATGAAGGCGAACATCGCCATGTCGATGAAGGACATGATGAAGCCGCCGTGGATATAGCCAAGGCCGTTGGAGTGGCGGCGGTCGGTCGCCATCCGGCATTCGACGCCATGTTCGCCCTGGCGGAACAGGAAATCGCCGAGCAGGCTGGCGAAGCGGCCATCGGGCTCGCGCCGCCAGCAGATCCAGCCGGCATCGGGACCTTCGGTGATAAGTTCGCGTGACATGCAACTTCGCTAGCGACCATGGGCCCTGCGGTAAAGTATCATGGCCAGCGACCGGGTTCGACAAAAGTTCGGCAAGGGTTCGGCAAAGGGGGAGGCAGCGGATGACCGTCACCACGGCGCGCGAAGGCGCCATCTGGATCGTCACCATCGACAGGCCACAGGCCCGCAACGCCGTCGATCCGGTGACGGCGCTGGCGCTGCGCGCTGCATTCGACGTTTTCGAGGCCGATGCCGCGCTGTCCGTCGCCATCCTGACCGGGGCAGACGGCAATTTCTGCGCCGGTTTCGACCTGAAGGCGGTGGGCGATGCCAACCCGCGCTACGATCCCGATGGTGATGGCCCGATGGGGCCGACCCGGCGGCTGCTGTCGAAGCCGGTGATCGCCGCGGTCGAAGGCCATGCCGTTGCCGGCGGGCTGGAACTCGCCATCTGGTGCGATCTGCGCGTCGCGTCGGAGACGGCGGTGTTCGGCGTCTTCTGCCGGCGCTGGGGTGTGCCGCTGATCGACGGCGGCACCATCCGCCTGCCCCGCCTGATCGGCCAGGGCCGGGCGCTCGACATGATCCTGACCGGCCGGCCGGTGGCGGCGGCCGAAGCCCTGGCCTGGGGCCTCGCCGATCGC
>JAIXZK010000154.1 GCA_027489695.1 Sphingomonadales bacterium | reverse complement strand
TGCTGGCGGCGCTGAGCGAATGGCCGGCGGCGACCGGGCTCGGCATCGATGCCTCGCCAGCGGCGCTGGCGGTGGCGCGCGGCAATGCCGATCGCTTGGGGTTCGGTGATCGCGCCGCCTTTGCGCTCGGCGACTGGGGGCAGGGCCTGTGCGAGCGGTTCGATCTCATCCTCTGCAATCCGCCCTATGTCGAAACCGACGCCGACCTATCCCCCGAAGTGCGGCGCGAACCGGCGACGGCGCTGTTCGCCGGCGCCGATGGCCTGGACGATTACCGCCGCCTGCTCCCGCAGCTGCCGGGCCTGCTGGCGAAGGCGGGCATCGCCGTTGTCGAGATCGGCCACACCCAGGCAGCGGCGGTGCTGGAACTGGCGGTTGCGGCGGGGTTACGGGGCGTCGTCCGTCGCGATCTGGGCGGTCGCGACCGCTGCCTTGTGCTGGCGGGTTGAGAGTTCAGGGAACATCGTGACTTCGTTGGATCGCATCAGCGGGTTTCGTTGCGGCTGATAAGGACAGACTAGCCGCCGAACGCCGCCACCACCCAGCGGTGCGCGGCGGCAATGTGCGGCAGGCGGCGCAGATCGCGGTGCACGGCGACATAGGGCGTGCGCACCGGCGGCGGCAGCGGCACCGGCAGCTCAATGAGCCCCAGACCCGGCCGGGCCTGGCGGCGCGGCAGCAGCCCGATGCCGGCGCCGGCCAGCGTTGCCGTCACCAGCGCCCGGGTCGATCCGGTGCGCAGGCGGACGGCGCCGGCGAGCCCGATCTCCTCCAGCCAGACCAGTTCCGGGATACGGCCATAGCTGTCGTCATAAGCGAGGATCGGCCCGGCCTTGAGGTCGATGCTGGCCGGGTCGCGCCCCGCGAGCCAGGGCGTGCTGGCGAACAGGCCAAGCTCGATCACCGGCAGCTTCTTGATGAGCAGCGCCGCGCCCTGCGGCCGGCTCATGCGCACGGCGATATCGGCGTCGCGGGCGGCGAGGCTGACGACGCTGGCCTCGCTCTGCAGTTGCACCAGCAGGCCGGGGGCTTGCGCCCATAGCATCGGCAGCGCCGGCGCCAGCGTATCGGTGACGACGAATTCGGTCGCCGAGATCCGCACCAGCGCCGGGCCGTCGCCGTGCCGCAGCGCTTCGGCGGCGCGCGCGATCGTCGCCAGCTGCTCGGCGAGCGGTTGCGCCAGCGTCGCCAGCCGCAGGCCTTCCGCCGTCAGCCGGGCTCCATTGGCGCGGCGGTCGACAAGGCGGAGTTTCAGCTGCGCTTCCAGTGCGTCGAGCCGGCGCGCCGCTGTCGATACCGACACGCCGGCGGCCTTGGCAGCGGCGCTGATCGAGCCCAGCCGCGCCACCGCCGCCAGGGTTTCGATCTCGGTCAGGTCGAGCTGCCGGTCCATCGCGTATCCGCAAAACTGCCTTGCAGCCCTTTGCATAGCCGCAACACGGGCGCCGGCATAGCTTCGGGGTCACCGAAACCGGAGACCTGCCATGCGCTTCCCCATCCTCGCCACGCTGCTGCTCGCCGCCGCGGCGCCCGCTGTCGCCGAACCCGTCGCCGTGCTTGTCGCGGTGCCGATCCCCGCCGCCATGCCGCGCGACCGCCTCGAAACCCTGTTCCGCGCCGCGGTGCCCGAATATGCCCGCGTGCCGGGCCTGGTCCGCAAATATTTCACCATCGGCGATGATGGCCGCGCCGGCGGCATCTACCTGTGGTCGAGCCGCGCCGCCGCCGAAGCCTGGTACAATGATGCCTGGAAGGCCGGCGTGCTGAAGCGCTGGGGCGCGCCGGCAAGCGTCAGCTATTTCGCCGTGCCGGCGACGGTCGACGGCCAGCTTCCCGAGGCCGGCAAATGATGCAGTCGCTGCACTTCCTCAGCCCCGGCCGCTTCGAATGGCGCGAGGTGGCGGCGCCGGTGCTGGCGGCCGATACCGATGCCATCGTCCGCCCGCTCGCCGTCGCGCGCTGCGATCTCGATCTCTATATCGCGACCGGGGTGGTGCCGTTCACCGGGCCCTTCGCCTTCGGCCATGAATCGGTCGGTGAAGTGGTGGCGGCCGGCGATGCCGCCGGCGTCGTTCCGGGCCAGCGCGTCGTGGTGCCGTTCCAGCTGTCGTGCGGCACCTGTGATGCCTGCCGGCGCGGGCTTACCGGCAGTTGCGAGAGCTTCCCGCCGCTAGCCAACTATGGCCTGGGCGGGGCGCCGCGCCATGATTATGGCGGCGCGCTCGCCGATCTCATGCATGTGCGCCACGCCGATCACATGCTGGTGAAGCTGCCGGCCGGGGTCGATCCCGTCGCCGCCGCCAGCGCTTGCGACAATATCGCCGATGGCTGGCGCGGCGTGGCGCCGCAACTGGCCGAGCGGCCGGGCGGCACGGTGCTGGTGATCGGCGGCCTGGCGCAGAGCGTCGGCCTTTACGCCGCCGGTGCCGCGGTGGCGCTGGGGGCAGGGCGGGTGCTCTATCTCGACGATGACGCGGATCGCCGCGCCCGCGCCGGCGCCATGGGCGCCGAAGCTGCCGCCTTCACCGGCCGCGAGCCCAAGGAGATGTTCGATATCGTCGTCGAAGCCGCCGGGTTCAGCGCGGCGCTGGCCTTTGCGGTGCGATCGGCCGGGCGCAACGGCATCGTTACCAGCGTCGCCATCCATCTGACGCCAACTACGCCGATCCCGCTGCGCGAGGCCTATTACAAGGGCCTGACCCTGGTGTCGGCACGGGTCGATTCCCGCGCGCACTTGCCTGGCGTGCTCGATTGCCTGGCCTGCGGGCGGCTGCACCCCGAACATGTCACCCACCGCGTCGCCGGCTTCGCCGATGCCGCCGATGCGATGGCCGATCCGGGGCCGAAGATCGTGTTTCGCCGCGACGGCTGACCGGGTTATGCTGGCGGCGTGGAGGATGTTCCGATGCGCCGCCTGCTCGCCTGCCTGTTCCTGTTCACCGCCGCCGCCAGTGCTTCGGCGCGGGACAAGGCGCCTCGCCTCGATGTCGGCACGCTCGCCGCCACCGGCGAGGCGCGGCGCTGCCTGCTCAGCCGCGAGATCCGCAGCTGGCGTACGGTCGGGCAGCGCTGGCTGATGGTCGAGGTCGGCAAGGGCTGGTATCGCAACGAACTCCCCGGCGGCTGCCGCGGCCTCGGCCAGAACCGCATCCTCGAACGCCGCAACACCGTTGGTGTAACCTGCAAGGGTGATCAGTTCGGCATTTTCGATCCGCTGACCCGCCTCGATTACGGCCTGTGCGGCATCGGCGAATGGGTGCCGGTGACGGTGCCGAAGGGGTCGCGATTCTAGGAAGTTTGGCCGCCGGAGGCATTCTTTCTTCGCACCGCCGACCGCGTCACGCTAACGTCGCGCCATGGCGAAAATCCGTGTCGACCAACTCCTCGCCGATCGCGGGCTCGCCGAAAGCCGGACGCGGGCGCAGGCGCTGATCCTTGCCGGGCTGGTGTTTTCGGGCGAGCGCAAGATCGCCAAGGCCGGCGAGCAGCTGGCCGACGATGCGGCGCTGGAAGTGCGCGGGCGCGACCATCCCTGGGTGTCGCGTGGCGGGGTGAAGCTGGCGCACGGCCTCGATCATTTCGGCTGGGACGTGAGCGGCGTCGTGGCGATCGATGTCGGGTCGTCTACGGGTGGTTTCACCGATGTGCTGCTCAGCCGCGGCGCGGTGCGGGTCTATGCGGTGGACAGCGGCAGCAACCAGCTGGCGTGGAAGTTGCGGCAGGATGCGCGGGTGGTGGTGCTGGAGCAATTGTCGGCGCGGCTGCTGACCGACGCGCATATCCCGGAGGCGGTCGACCTGATCGTCTGCGACGCCAGTTTCATCGGTCTCGCCAAGGTGCTGGAGCGGCCGCTGGGGTTTGCGGGGCCGGGCGCGCGGCTGCTGGCGCTGATCAAGCCGCAGTTCGAGGCCGGTCGGGCGGAGGTCGGCAAGGGCGGGGTGGTGCGCGATCCCGAAGTCCATGCGCGGGTGTGCGATGCAGTCGCGGCCTGGCTGGCGGCGCAGCCGGGCTGGCGGGTGCTGGGGGTGACGCCCAGCCCGATCACCGGGCCGGAGGGGAATATCGAGTTTCTGATTGCCGGGGTGCGGGACGGAGCGGTGCAAGACTAGTTCAGGCTCTGCTCGACCTCGCCAAAGTTCAATGTTCCTTCGCGCAGCTATGTCCTGGACCCGCTCATGCCGAGCGAAGTCGAGGCACGCCGCGAACGCTCGGGGCGTGCCTCGACTTCGCTCGGCATGAGCGGGTTTGGAAGGCCTTCGGTACGTCTGGCGCGCGCTACGCTCGTCCGAGCAACGCCACCGCCCGCTCCGCCGCCGCGGCTGCCCGCCGTGCCGTCGCCAGGAAATTGGCCTCGAAAGTCTCGGCGCTGGCGGCATTGGCGTCGTCGCTGGCGGCCTTGATGCCGGCCCAGGGCAGGCCGAGCAGGGTGGCGGCCTGGGCGATGGCGGCGGTTTCCATGTCGATCAGGCAGGCGCC
>JAIXZK010000282.1 GCA_027489695.1 Sphingomonadales bacterium | reverse complement strand
TCCAGCCCCTGCAGCACATTGCCCGCCCTGGCGGCGTTGCCGGGGCTGAGATCGAGCAGGGTATGGGCGTAGAACAGCCGGTGGACGGGATTGTTGGGCTCCAGCCGGATCGCCTGGGCGAAGCCCTTGTCGACTTCGCCCGATTTGGCGCCGAGCATGGTGCTGGCGAGGAAGCTGCCCAATGTCGCGATCGAGCCGCCGTGCCAGCCGGCGACGGCGGCCCAGCCGGTGGCGAAATTCGGGTGCGCGGTGCGAACGGCTTCGAAGCGCTTGCGGGCGTCGCGGGCGAGGCCGGGCGATTTGGTCAGCTTGGCGCGATAGCCGATGACGATGGCCTTCTGGATCTGCGCCTCGACACTGGCGGGTGCCCTGGCCAGCGCCATGTCGAAGTCCTTTTCGGCCAGCGTCAGCAGATCCAGCGCGCGGGCACGGTCACGGGTTTCATAGCATGCGATGGCAAGCTGCGCCCGGCCGGCGAGGACCAGCGCCGCCGGTGTCGCCTCGGCATGGCCCTGCGCGATGACGCTGGCCCATTTGCCGTCGTGGAAGGCATCGGCGGCGGTGGCGAGTGCCGGGGCGGCGGTCGCAAGCAGCAGCGTCGCAAGCAGGATTTTCACGCGTGAGTCTCCGTCCTGGCCAGCGCCGCGGCGATCAGCGCCCGGCTTTCATCGAGCCCGTAGAGCGCGATGAACGAACCCATGCGCGGCCCCTGTGAACTGCCGATGAGCGTTTCGTAGAGCGCCTTGAACCAGTCGCGCAGATTCTCGAACCCGGCGGCCTTGCCGGCTTCGTAGACTTCGCTCTGATAGGCTTCCGCCTCGGCGCCCGGCCCGATCGCGGCGAGCCGCGCGTCGAGATCGGCGAGCGCGGCCGCCTCGCGAGCGTCGGGGGCGCGGCGACACAGCGTCGGCACGACGAAGTCGCGGGCATAGCGCGCCGCATGATGCACCAGCCGATCCAGCAGCGGATGCGTCGCCGGCGAGGCGCCGGGCGCCTGGCGACTGACGAAGCCCCACAGCCGCGCCGGATCGTCGGTCGCCGCGACCGACGCCAGGTTGAGGAGCAGCGAGAAACTCACCGGCAGATCGATGGCCGGCGGTCGCCCCTCATGGATGTGATGCACCGGATTGCCGAGCTGCTGCTCGATCGGCTGCTCAGGATGGCGGGCGAGGAAATCGGCATATTCCTCGATGGCGCGCGGGATCACATCGAAGTGCAGGCGCTTCGCCTTGCGCGGGTTCTGGTACATGTAGAGTGCCAGGCTCTCGGGCGGGCCGTAATCGAGCCATTGCTCGATGGTCAGGCCATTGCCCTTCGACTTGGAGATCTTGGCGCCCTCGGCATCGAGGAACAGCTCGTAATTGAACCCGGCCGGCGGCGCCTTGCCGAGCACGCGGGTGATGCGGCCCGACAGCGTCACCGAATCGATCAGGTCCTTGCCCGACATTTCATAATCGACGCCGAGCGCCACCCAGCGCATCGCCCAATCGACCTTCCATTGCAGCTTGCACGCCCCGCCGGTGACGGGAACGGTGACGGTCTCGTTGCTGTCGGGGCGGACGTAGCTGACCGTGCCGGCGGCGACGTCGCGCGCCACGATCGGTACCTGCAGCACAATGCCCGATTCGGGGTCGATCGGCAGGAACGGCGAATAGGTGGCGCGGCGTTCCGGGCCGAGAGTCGGCAGGATGACGTCGATGACGGCATCATAATGCGCCAGAATGTCGAGCAATGTCGCGTCGAACCGCCCCGCACGATAGCATTCGGTCGACGACAGGAACTCATATTCGAAGCCAAAACCGTCGAGAAACGCCTGCAGCCGGGCATTGTTGTGCGCGCCGAAGCTCGGATGCGTGCCGAATGGATCAGGCACCTGCGTCAACGGCTTGCCCAGCGCGGCACGCAGCATCTCGGGGTTGGGGATGCCGTCCGGCACCTTGCGCAATCCGTCCATGTCGTCGCTGAAGGCGATCAGCCGGGTCGGCACGCCGGGGCACATCGCCTCGAAGGCGCGGCGCACCATGGTGGTGCGCACCACTTCGCCGAAGGTGCCGATATGCGGCAGACCGGACGGGCCATAGCCGGTTTCGAAGATCACGCCCTTGGCCGGAAAGCCGTCCGGATAGCGGGCGATGACCTTGCGCGCTTCCTCGAACGGCCAGGCCTTGTTGACCAGCGCCGTGTCACGCAGGATTTCGGCAGTCGCGGCGGGAAGGTCGGTGGCGTTGCTCATCTGTTCCGTCTATTCGCAGTCGATGATCTGTGGCGGTCCTGACGCAGCCGTGCAACCCATTCCCGCGGCCGCGGCGCCAGCGGGGCAGCACGCCGCATGATCCCGGCGCTGACCGCCACCCATGCCGGCGTCTGGCTCGCCGATGCGGACGGCGTTCGCGGCATCGGCCGCGGCGAGGCCATCCGCCGCGCCGCCGATACGCCGCATCTGCTCTTGAACGCACCGGTCGTCGCCAGCCGGCTCGGCTATCCGGAGCTGTCCGGGCTCGACCTGCTCGAACTGTTCGCCTTCATCCACCCGGCGCGTTTCGCCGTGCCGACGCCGCGCGGGCTCGCCACCGCGCTCGGGATCGAGCCGCCCGGCGGCGAGTCGGACGCCGGCTTCCTCGCCCGTGCCGCCGAGGCGATGCTGGCGACACTCGCCGATCCGGCCTGGGATCGCCGCCACGGCGCCTGGGGCCTGTTGCAGTCGCTGCAACGCCAGCGCTGGAGCTGGGCACCGCTGCTGTTGCCGCGCCTGCCCAAGCCGCATCCGCCGGAACGATCGCTGTTCACGGTGCTGCCGAAATGGGAGGAGGCAGCGCCCCGCCCCGCCGCCCGGCCGGTGCCGATCGATGCCGACGCCGCCGAGGCGCGGCTGGTGGAACTGCTTGGGGACGGCGCCGAGCAGCGTGACGGCCAGCGCGCCTATGCCCGCGCCGCCGCCGCCGCCTTTGGCCCGCGCGCCCGCGCCGGTGCGCCGGCCATGGTGCTCGCCGAAGCCGGCACCGGTATCGGCAAGACGTTGGGCTATCTGGCGCCGGCCACCGCCTGGGCGAAGGCGGCGGAAGGCGCCGTCTGGCTTTCGACCTATACCAAGGCGCTGCAACGCCAGCTCGACCAGGAAGCGGCGCGCGCCTATCCCGACCCCGCCGAAAAGCGCGAGAAGGTCGTCGTCCGCAAGGGCCGCGAGAACTATTTGTGCCTGCTCAATCTCGAGGACGCGGTGCAGGGCGGTTTCGCCGGCCGCGGCGCGGTGTTCGCGCTGCTGGCGGCGCGCTGGGCCGAGTATAGCCGAGATGGCGACATGGTCGGCGGCGATCTGCCCGGCTGGCTGCCGGCGCTGTTCGGCCGCACCAGCTTCTCGGGGCTGACCGACCGGCGCGGCGAATGCATCTACGCCGGCTGCCCGCATTACCGGTCCTGCTTCATCGAACGTGCTGCGCGGGCGTCCGAACACGCCGATCTCGTGATCGCCAATCATGCGCTGGTGATGATCAATGCGGCGCGCGGCCGGGCGGAGGGCGCCGGCATGGCGCGGCTGGTGTTCGACGAAGGCCATCATCTGTTCGACGCCGCCGATGCGACCTTCGCCGTCGAACTTTCCGGCCGCGAGGCGGTGGAGCTGCGCCACTGGCTGCTCGGCCCCGATCGCGCCACCCGCGGCCGCCGCCGGGGCCTCGCCGCGCGCCTGTCCGACATCGCCAGCTATGAAGCCGGCGTGTCGGACGCCATCGGCCGCGTCGATGCCGCCGCCCGCGTGCTGCCGCAGCCGGAATGGCTCGGCCGCGTCGGCGCCGGGGTGCCGGAAGGCCCGATCGAAGCGCTGCTCGCCGCGGT
>JAIXZK010000175.1 GCA_027489695.1 Sphingomonadales bacterium | reverse complement strand
CTCGGCAAGCCGGCGGGCGGCGATGGCGGCGGGAGCAAGTCGAAGGGCGACCGGAAAAACGACAAGAAGGCTGCCGCCGCCGCCCGCGAGGCCGGCGCCGCCCTGCGCAAGGCGATCAAGGAAGCCGAAGCCGAGACGCAGCGGCTGACGGCGCGCATCGCCGAAATCGACGCGGCACTCGCCGATCCGAAAGCCGCCAATGCCTCGGACCGCCACCGCCCCGCCAAGGACCTGATGCGGTTGCGCGGCGAAGCCGAAAAGGCGCTGGAGCGCAGCGAAGCCGCCTGGCTGGCGGCGAGCGAGGCGCTGGAAGCGGCAGCGGCATAAGCGCCACTCTGGTCCCAACCTCGGCTTGCCAGTGCGGCAGTCGCTGGGCATGGCGAGGGCGTCGGGCGTAACGATTCGCCGCAGGGGGGATCGAAACCGGCGCGGGGGATGCGATGCCGTTGATTCTGCTTTCGCTGCTGGTGCAGATCACCTGCGTCATCCACATCATCCGCACGGGGCGCAACCAGCTCTGGCTCTGGGCGGTGATCTTGCTGCCGGCGGCGGGCAGCCTGGCCTATTTCATCACCGAGATCCTGCCCGGCATCCTTGGCAGTCCTGATGTCCGCGCGCTGCGCGTCGCCGCCGAAAAGCGGCTCGATCCCGAACGCGAGCTGCGCGAGGCGACCGACGCACTCAGCATCGCGGCCACCGCCGCCAACGAAATCCGCCTCGGTGACGCGCTGTCCGAACTCGGCCGCCATGGCGAAGCCGTGCCGCATTACGATCGCGCCCTCGCGTCGCTGCCGGTCGTCGATCGCCCCACCCGCTATCGCCTGGCGCTGGCGCTGCTTGAATCGGGTGACGCGCGCCGGGCGCTGCGCGAGGCCGATGCCTTGCCGCGCCTTGGGGAAACCGATGGCGAACGCGCCGAACTGCTGCGCGCCCGCGGGCTGGAGGCGACCGGCGACACCGTGGCGGCGCTGGCGCTGTATCGCGAACTCGCTGACCGCATCCCCGGCGACGAAGCCCGCTGCCGTTACGCCAATCTGCTGATTACCGCCGGGCGCAAGGAGGAGGCGCGCAGCGTGCTGCAGGAAGTCCAGGGGCGGGCCCGGCGGCTGTCGCGGCGCCAGCGCGCCCCCAACGCCGCCATGTATGATTGGGTGGCGAGCGAACTCGCGCGCCTGGACTGACGATCAGCGCGATGCGACGCGGCCGTTCGACGCCGCCAGCAATTCGCGCGCCGCGGCGATGATCGTCGTCGGCAGATAGGGTTTCTTGTAGAATTTGCCGCCCGGCACCAGCTTGACCGGGTCCGGCGAATAGCCGGTGGCATAGATCACCGGCAGGCCGGGGCGCAGCTTGCGGGCGTGCTCGGCGATGGCCCAGCCATCGATGCCGCCGGGCAGGCTGATGTCGGTGAACAGCAAGTCGATGTCGGGATCGCTGGCCAGCAGCGCGATGGCGTCGGCGCCATTGCCGGCGCTGACGACACGCAGGCCGGCTTCCTCGAATTCGATGGCGGTGACTTCGCGAACCAGTGCCTCGTCCTCGACGATCAGCACGGTGAAGACGCCCGCTGGCGCCGCGACGAAGGGGGCAGTCAGGTCCATCATGATCGTATCGTCCCGGCGCGCGGCAGCAGCAATCGCACCGTCGTGCCGGCGCCGGGTGCGCTTTCAAGGCTGAGGCTGCCGCCGGACTGGGTGGCAAAGCCATAGACTTGCGGCAGGCCGAGGCCGCTGCCGCGCCCCATCTCCTTGGTGGTATAGAATGGCTCCAGCGCGCGTTCGCGGACGCCATCGCTCATGCCATGGCCGGTATCGCGAACGATCAGGCTGATCATGTCGGTGGCGCCAGCGCTCCCGGCCGCGACATTGGCGGTGAGGAGCGACAAGGTCCCGCCCTCCGGCATCGCATCGCGCGCGTTGACGACAAGGTTGAGCAGGGCGTTTTCGGCCTGGCCGGCGTCGACCTCGACCGGCCAGAGATCGGCCGCGAGATCAAGCTCGAGATGGATGCTGGTATCGAGCCCGCGGGAAGACAGATCGGCGATGCCGCGGACGATTTCGTTGAAATCCTGGACTTCCGGCCGCAACGGCTGGCGCCGCGCAAAGGCCAGCAACTGGTCGGTAAGCCGGGCTGCCCGCTCGGCGCCGATCAGCGCCGAATCGAGCGAGGCGCCGATCGCGGTCTCCTCGCTGGCCAGCCGCCGGGCGCGCGCCACATTGGCCATCACGATTGTCAGCAGATTGTTGAAATCATGGGCGATGCCGCCGGTCAGCTGGCCCAGCGCCTCCATTTTCTGCGATTGCCGCAGCATGGCTTCGGCGGTCTGGCGCTCGGCATTGGCGTGTTCCAGGGCGGCCAGCGCCGCGTCGCGTTCGGCGATGCGCAGGCGCAGCGCATCATTGGCGAGGCGCAGTTCCGCCGGGCTCGGCACCGCCAGCGCGCGGGGAATCATTGGCCATAGCGCCACGGCGGTAAACACCGAGACCAGCGCGGTCAGCATCTTGACCACGGCCTCCAGGCCGTAATCGGGCACCCACAATGTCCAGATCGACAGGAAATGCGTGGTGCCGCAGGCAAGGATGAACGCCACGAACAACCAGGCGACGCCGCGGAATTGCAGATCCTGGCGCCGGGTCAGGAACACCGCCATCGCCACCGGAATCGAATAATAGGACAGGCCGATCAGGGCATCCGCGACGACATGCGTCCAGATCAGGGCCGGGTCCCACAACAGGCAGAAGCCATGCGGCGCCAGGGCAGCCGTGCCGAACAGCCGTTGCCAATATTCGATCATGCCGGCGTCATTGCCCCCGACGTCTCCGCCCCATTCCGGCTGTCAACGCACAGGCAAGGCGATCGTTCCCGCTCCGTGCCGGCAATCCTTGCTTTTCTGTTGTTTGGCGGCGGTCAGGCATCGATGGCCGCGGCGTCGACGGCCGTGGCGTGGCTCTGGATGAAGGCAAAGCGATGTTCCGGGTTGCGACCCATCAGCCGTTCGACCAGCGCGCTGACTTCGGCACGGGCATCCAGGCCATCGGGCAGTTTCACCCGCAGCAGCGTGCGCTTCGCCGGGTCCATCGTCGTCTCGCGCAATTGCGCCGGCGACATTTCGCCAAGGCCCTTGAAGCGGCTGACGTCGATCTTGGTGCGCCCGGCGAAAACGGTGCGCAGCAGTTCCTCGCGATGCGCATCGTCGCGGGCATAGGCGATGATGCCGCCGGCAGCGAGGCGGTAGAGCGGCGGCAGCGCCAGATACAGCCGGCCATCGCGGACCAGCCCCGGCATCTCGCGGAAAAAGAAGGTCATCAGCAGCGTGGCGATATGGGCGCCGTCGACATCGGCGTCGGTCATGATGACGATGCGTTCGTAGCGCAGCGCCGCCGGATCATAGGCCGCGTGCGTGCCGCAGCCGAGCGCCAGGATCAGATCGGCGACTTCGCTGTTGGCGCCGACCTTGGCGGCGCCGGCGCTGGCGACGTTGAGGATCTTGCCGCGGATCGGCAGGATCGCCTGGGTGACGCGATCGCGCGCCTGCTTCGCCGAGCCGCCGGCGGAATCGCCTTCGACGATGAACAATTCGGTGCCGATCGGTTCCGATCGCGCGCAGTCGGTCAGCTTGCCGGGCAGGCGCAGGCTTTTCTTCGATGTCGCGGTCTTGCGCTTGACCAGCAGCTCGGCGCGGCGGCGCAGGCGATCGTCCATGCGCTCGACGACGAAATTGAGCAGCGCCTTGCCGCGCTCGCCCGACGCCGTCAACCAGTGATCGAAATGATCCTTGACGGCGTTTTCGACGAGGCGGGTGGCCTCGGGGCTGGTCAGCCGGTCCTTGGTCTGGCTCTGGAACTGCGGGTCGCGGATGAACAGCGAACAGAGGATCTCGGCGCCGGAGAAAATGTCCTCCCCGGCCAGATCGGCGGCGCGCTTGTTGTTGGTCAGGGTTGCATAACCGCGCAGCGAGCGCAGCAGGGCATTGCGCAGGCCGATTTCATGGGTGCCGCCATCGGGCGTCGGGATGGTGTTGCAATAGAAGCTCGCCGAACCTTCGCCATAAAGCGGCCAGGCGCAGGCCCATTCGACATTGCCCTTGTCGTCGGCGAGGTCGGCACGGCCGGCGAACAATTCGGGCGTCACCAGTTCGCGCTCGGCAACGCGTTCCTTCAGATGGTCGGCGAGCCCGCCGGGGAACTGGAAGACCGCAGTTTCGGGAACATCGCCTTCGGGAACGGCGCAGCGCCAGCGGATTTCGACGCCGCCGAACAGATAGGCCTTGGACCGGGCGAGCTTGTAGAGCCGCGCCGGGCGAAAGCGCGCGTCGCTGCCGAAGATTTCGGTATCCGGCAGGAACCTGATCGAGGTGCCACGCCGGTTGGGGACAGCGCCCAGCCGTTCGATTCCGGTCAGGGCGGCGCCGCGCGAAAAGCTCTGGCGGAACAGTTCGCGGTTGCGGGCGACTTCGACGACCAGGCTCGACGACAGCGCGTTGACGACGGAAATGCCGACGCCGTGCAGGCCGCCGGCGGTGGCATAGGCCTTGCCGCTGAACTTGCCGCCCGAATGCAGCATGGTCAGGATGACCTCCAGCGCCGATTTTTCGGGAAAGCGCGGATGGGCATCGACCGGGATGCCGCGGCCATTGTCGGTGATGGTCAGGCTGCCATCGGCATCCAGAGTCACTTCGATGCGGCTGGCGTGGCCGGCGACGGCCTCGTCCATCGCATTGTCGAGCACTTCGGCGGCGAGGTGATGAAGGGCGCGCTCGTCGGTGCCGCCGATGTACATGCCGGGGCGGCGGCGCACGGGTTCCAGGCCCTCGAGCACCTCGATATGGCTGGCATTATAATCGGAAGGCGCCGCGGCGGCGGCGAACAGGTCGCTCATCGCGAGGACAGTAGCGCGTGGCGACCGGCAGGGGAACCGCCATGGCGCCAGGACAGCGATCGATTGTTCGCCGGAACCGGGGTTCGCGACGGACGGCGCGGGTCGCCGGGAATTGCGGCGCTGCACCACGGCGCAGGCGCCAGGCCGCAATCGCTTTCGGGGCGCGAATGGCGCGGGAAGAGCGGAATAGCGGCCGGTCTCGCTAGCGATCGTGACGAAACCGACATGAACTTTCTGCGCTCTCCGGCATTTTCCGGCTTGTCAAAAACATTGCTGCAATGCACAAAAGCTGAGCCAATATGGCGATCCTCCCCAAGGATATCCTTACGGGCCGGAGCATGTCTCCGGCCCGTTTTTTCTTGTTTTCCGGCGATTTTCAACAGTCTGGCCGGTTTTCGGCTGCGATTGCGAAGCTGTTGCAACGCAG
The DNA here is from genome assembly GCA_027489695.1 of Sphingomonadales bacterium. Taxonomy (GTDB): domain Bacteria; phylum Pseudomonadota; class Alphaproteobacteria; order Sphingomonadales; family Sphingomonadaceae; genus Sandarakinorhabdus. The sequence goes on along the minus strand of JAIXZK010000175.1, from coordinate 753 downwards.
CAAACGACAGGCTCGTTTGCGCGGGTCCAGCGAAGCGCCCGACTCCGTGGGAATCCAGCGCCAAACCGCCGCTTCTGCCCGTTTGTCGGGCAGCGCCGCCCGCAAAAGAGGCGCGCATCGCCGCAAAACCACATGAATCCGCCCGCGACCGCGCGTGGCACGGTTGTTGCATTGCAGCGAGCGTGGCCGCGCGCGGGGCGCGGTGGATGGGAGATCTGCAATGACTGTTCGCGTGAACGTCGCGCTCGGTGGGGCAATGCTGCTGGCGGTTTCGCCGGCGCTGGCACAGGACGCCCCGGCGCCGCCGGCACTGGCGCCGGCGCTGGCCGGGCCGCTTTCGTACAACCCCGAACCGATCAAGTTCGAAGCCGGCAGCCTCGGCAACATCTATGTCACCGGCATCGCCACCGGCTTCCTCGGCACGCAATCGAACACCACGCCCGGCGTGGCGACGTCCTTTGCCGATATCTCGAACGCTTCGGCCATCGTCCAGAAGGCCGATGGCGTCGTGCAATTCCTCGTCCATGTCGGCGCCTACAACCAGGAAACGCTGGGCCTGCCCTATACGCGCGCCACGACCTATACCGATCTGACCTATGGTGTCGTGCCGCAGGCCTATCTGAAGCTCGCGCCCTCCTCGAACTTCAGCATCCAGGCCGGCATCATGCCGACGATGATCGGCCTTGAAGGGCCGTTCACCTTCCAGAACATGAACATCGATCGCGGCATGCTCTGGGGCCAGGAGAACGTCCT